>JADZEM010000098.1 GCA_020850535.1 Chloroflexota bacterium | reverse complement strand
GCTGGGAGCGGAAGCCGCCGGTGACCTTGCGGTGGATGACCGAGGGGCGGAGATCTTGCTCGGAGGCGTTGTTGGTGGGTGGGACGTCTGGGCGGTCGAAGAAGACGAACAGGCTGGCGCGGTGCTCGTGATAGCGTGCCTGGAGGCGGCGGGCGTTCGCCGTGTCGGGCTGGTCAGGGAGGAAGGTCCGGAAGACGCCGCGGTCAATGGTGTTCTCGATGCGGCGTCGGCGCCGGGTGAACGCGTCGGGCGTCAGAGTGTCGCGGATGCCGTGCAGATGGATGGCCCGCCAGAACAGGTGGCGCAGCTCGATCACCCAGACGCGCCCGGCGTAGCCGTCCGCCTCGACGGCGTAGGTCAGGTTCCGGATCTGGTGCGACAGGCAGAGCTGGTGGGTGTCGGCGTCGACCTGGAGCTGCGGGCTCCAGAGGTCCGAGACCCAGGTCTCGGGGCGCGTCTCTCCGAGGAAGGCCGCGAGCACCTCGTCGTTCCGCCGGGGCACGATCACGTGATAGCTGGCCTCGGGGGTCTGAAACACCCACTGCCAGGCCGTCGTGCCGGCCACGCGCGCCCCGGTCTCGTCCGAGCCGATCACCAGACCTGCCCGGACCTCGGCGCCGATCGCCTCGTAGGCCGGCCGCGCCCGCTCCGCCAGCCGCCGGAGCGCGTTGTCGATCCCGCAGCTCTGCCTCAGGGACGGTGGGGCTGGCGTTGTTGATGCAGTTCTGGCCGCTTCGGTCGTTGCCGCGAACGTCCCGGATCGGGTGATAGCTAGCAGCGCCGTTGCTTGCTTCACCGACCCATTGGCTCACTGCTGGCCTTCCCCAGAACCTCAAGCTCGCGGCGCGCCCTGGGCTCCGAGGACAATGCGAAGCCCCTGACCGGTCGGGCCAGGGGCTTCGTCGATGTGCTCGATCGGGCTGCCTACGCTCAGAGCCGGCTGCCTGCGCCCAGAGCCGGCTGCCTACTCCCAGGTCAGCCGGTCCACGTCCTCCAGCGTCCCGAGCGTGTCCATGAACCGGTACTTGATCAGTGGCGGGCGGCGCGGCTGGTACGCTTTCGGGTCCGAAAGCTTGCGGTCCACGGAGGCCACCAGGACGTGCGGACCCGCCGTGTCGAGCATCCGACTCAGGTGCGCCATGAAGTCCGTCATCGAGTCCACCCGGGCGGCGCTCGTGATGCCGCAGCCGCGCGCCACCGCCGCCAGGTCGATGCCCGACGCCGTGTGCGTCGGCTGGCCACCGGTGATCTGGTACGCTCCATTGTCCAGGATCACGATGGCGAGGTTCTTCGGGCGGTAGCTGCCCACCGTCGCCAGCGCGCCCAGGTTCATCAGCACTGAGCCGTCGCCCTCGATGCAGACGATCCGGTCGTTGGGCCGTGCCCGCGCCAGCCCGAAGGCGATGGGCACGCCGGCCCCCATCGAGCCGCGCATGTAGAAGTTCTGGGGCCGATCCCCCGCCGCAAAGACATCATTGGTGGCGTTGCCGATGCCCGTCACCACCAGCTGGTCGGTCAGCGCGTCCACGAAGGCCCGTGCAAGCTGCTGCCGGTCGATCAGGTTCTCGGTCCGTGCGGTCCCGCTCACAGCGACTTCCCTCCTGACAGCAGCGGCGAGACGATGACGGCGATGGGCCGGTCCGTAGAAAACGCCAGCTTGATCGCCCCCGTCATGATGCGCTCGACCTCCTCCTCGCGCTCCAGCGTGAAGTGCTGGATGCCGAGGCCGTCGAGCGTGGGCCGCAGCGCCTGCCCCATGCCGACCTGGACCGTGTTGAACTCGCCAAGCTCGCCGCGCTGCGAGATCAGCATGAGCATCGGGAACTGGTATGGCACCGTCAGCGAGCCGAGGATGTTGGCGCAGTTGCCCAGGCCGCTGTTCTGCATCAGCAGCGCACCGCCCTTACCGCCCAGGTACGCTCCGGCCAGGATCGCGACGCCCTCCTCCTCGCGGGTCGGGATGAGCACGTCGAAGAACGGATCGGCGTCAAGCTGGCGGATCAGGCCGGTCAGGACGGTGTCCGGGATGTGGACGATGGTGTCAACCCGGTTCGCTTTGAGGCACGCCAGCACGGTTTCAGCCCATGCCATACACAACATCTCCCTCGCTGGAGTCGTATGGTGATCGACGCAGCAGGTCAGCCCTGGATGGCTCGCCAGCCTGCCGATCCCCCGTGCCGATGGGGTGTCCACCCAAGTGTAGCCTGACGGCGAGCGCTCGTCGGCGTACACAGCAGCAGCCCCCGGGTCAGCATGACCGAGGGCTGCTGCTGAAGAGAGGCACGCGGGCGGTGGAATGGGCGCGGGGTTCAGCCGTGGAGCAGTCCCGTCAGGACGCCTTTGCTGTTCGTGCGGTGATCCAGACTTCGACGTTGCCCGGCGAGTCCTCGACGGTCTGGTAGTGACAGCCAAGCGCGTCGAGCTTCGGGTAGAGATGGGTCGGGCGGCGGTTGTGCCGCACCACCAGGGTCTGCTCGGGGCCGAGGTCTCGGAGCGCTTCCAGAATCCTGATCATCGGCAGCGGCGGCGTCAGCTGGGTCACATCGAGGGTGCGACGGTCGGACGTGGGGGTGGGATCGGTGGCGCCCTCCTGCGTCGCCTCCCCGTGTGCCACTGCTCGCTCAGACTGCAGCTCACGGCACGTGCACGATCCGAGGATGACCTGCGCGAGGTCAGTCTGTGACATTGATCGTGCCCTTCATGCCGGCTTCCTTGTGGCCAGGGATCGTGCAGACGTACTCGTAGACGCCCTTCGCCGTCGGGGTGAACTCCAGGGTCGCCGTCTGGCCGGTCCGCGCAACGGCCTTCAGGTCCGCCGCTGGCTTGTTCGCCTTGAGCGTCGGGAAGGCGATGTCATGCTCGATGGCGCCCTTGTTCTCCAGGACGATCTTGACCGGCTGGCCGACCTTCGCCTGGAGCGTCGGCGGGCCGAACTTCAGATCGGTGGCCTGCACCTTGATCTCGACCGGGGCCAGCGCAGCACCGGGCGCGGCCTGGGCCTGCGTCTGCACCTGCACGGCCGGGGCGGCGATACCAGGAGCGGCCATGATGCCAGCGCGCGGGGCCGGGATCGGGAACTGGATGCCGTTCGCGGACATCAGGAATCCGGTGATGCCTGCGCTGAGAATGAAGCCGGTCAGGAGCGCCATCATCACGCCACTGAAGTCGATGCGATTCATCGTCGTGCTCCTCCTCGGCCCGCCGCCGCGCGTTCGGGGGCGGGCCGCCTGTCCGTGTTCGATGAGCGATCAGCGAGCGATCAATGGCCGGGGGCGTCGTGGCCGGGGGTGTGCAGCACTTCGAAGACGTCGGGGTTGGCCGTGCCTTCGACATCGAGCATGCCGACCGCGCCCTTGGTCATCCGACCGAGGCTGTGATCGACCAGGACGTAGGTGCCGGGGTAGTCCACGGTGAACTCGGTCATCGTCGCGCCGCCAGCCGGCACCAGGGTCGTCTGGACGTTGCGCTGGTGGTCGCTCAGCGCGCCCTCGGGGGCGACACGGTCGAAGATCTCGCCGATGACGTGGAAGCTCGACGTAATGTTCGGGCCGCCGACTCCGAAGAAGATGCGGACCTTCTCGCCGACCTTCGCCTTGAGCGCGTTCTGCCCGGTGAGCGCGCCGACGGACCCGTTGAACACGATGTGGCTGGGGTGCTCGTCGGTCATGTTCTGCATGGCGAAGTCGTGGACGCCAGCCTCGGTGCGGTCGCCATCCAGGTAGAAGTCGCCCTGCATCACGTAGAACTCGTGGTCAACGGGCGGCAGGCCCTCCGGCGGCTCGACCACGATCAGGCCGTACATGCCGCTCGCGATGTGGTGCGGCACCAGCGGCGTCGCGCAGTGGTAGACGTAGACGCCAGGGTTCATCGCCTTGAAGCGGATGGTCGCGGACTCGCCCGGGGCCAGCTGGGTCGCCTTCGCGCCGCCGCCGGGGCCGGTCACCGCGTGCAGGTCGATGCTGTGCGAGACCTTGCTGGTCGGGGAGTTCTTGAGCGTCAGCTCGACGGTGTCGCCCTGCCGCACGCGGAGCATCGGACCGGGGACGGTGCTGCCGAACGTCCAGTAGGTGTAGGCGACGCCGTCATCCATCATCGCCGTGACTTCGGTCGTCTCGACCTCGTACTTGACCAGCTGCGGTCCGCGCTGTGGGATCGGCGCTTCGATCTTCGGCTGCGCCAGGGCGGTCAGGCCGGCCGCTGACGGTCGATTCTTGATCGTCGCAACGGCGGTGCCGACGGCGTTGGCGGTGGTGACGGCCACGTCAGGGGCCGGCGCCTGGGGCACGTTGATGGCCGGGCCGCCCGGCTGGGGGACCGTAACCGACGGTCCGAGGGGTTGCGGGCGGGCCACCAGGCTGGCGGCGAAGAGCGCCCCGCCTACGATCCCGGCGGTGAGTCCACCAATCACAGCGACGGTCGTGCTGCTCATCTCTATCCTCTCTCTGGCCTGCGGCTGGCCCTGGCGGCCGGCGTCAGCAGTGCTTGATGAGAGGATTGCGCAGATTCGCCCGACTCGCCCGACCCGTGAGGGTGGTTTCCGGCCTACACGTCAGGGTGGGACGTGGCAGGGGCGCGGGTAGGTCGCGTCCGGCACGGCGTGTCTGGTAGGTCGTATCGGGCTCGTCGCGTCAGATGGGCAGGGCGCGTGACCGTGTGCGGAAGGGCGCGTGGCCGTGTGCGGAAGGGCGCGTGGCAGGGCAACCTGCTGGCCGGTGGCTCATCCGCCGGTCGCTTGATCCATGCCTCGGCGCAGCGCGTAGGCGACCACCTGCGCCCGGTTGTGCAGGTGCAGCTTTTGAAGAATATTCTTGAGGTGGTACTTCACGGTGTTGTCCGAGACCACCAGCGCCTCGGCGATCTCGCGGTTCGACGCACCTTTGACGACCAGGGCCAGCACCTCGCGCTCGCGGGCCGTGAGCGGCTCGACCTCGTCGGCGGGCGCGCCGTCCGGGCCAGCGGGCGCGCGTGGCGGCACGGCCGGAGCAGGCGCGTGGGCTTCCGGCGTGGGGCCGGTCGGCGAGAGGGGGCGCGTGGTCGTTCCTGGCGCGGCGTTCCGGGCCGTTCTCGCCAGCTCCGCCAGGATTTTCGCGGCCAGGACCGGCGAGAGCGCGGCCTCGCCACGCGCCGCGGCCTCCAGGTGGCCGATAAGCTGCTCCGGCGGGAGATCCTTGAGCAAGTACCCCTGTGCGCCCGATTTGACCGCTTCGAAGACGTCCGCCTCGGCCTCGGATGCCGTCAGGATGACGATGACCTGCTCCGGCAGCTCGGCTTTGATCAGGCGGGTCGCCTCCAGCCCGTCCATCTCCGGCATGCTCAGATCCATCAGCAGCACGTCCGGCCGGACCTCGCGGGCCAGTCGCAGGCCGTCGCGGCCGGTGCCGCCCTCGCCCACGATCTCGACGCCGTTACTCATCAGGTAGCTTTTCAGCCCCTCGCGCAGCAGTCGATGGTCGTCCACGAGCGCCACACGCAGCATAGTCCCCCTCCTGCCCGCTCGACGGCCGCGCCAGGGCGGCCGCCATCCCCTCACAGGATCCGGTCCGCGCAGGGACGCACGCCTCGCAGCGCATCACTCGTTCAGGTGGGGCGCGCGCGCAGGCGCGTGTTCCCTACCCGTTCGGGTGTGGTGCGTGGCCATGGTCCGGGCGCATCGTGGTGATACCACACGCGGGCGGCACGTCCGCGAATCGCCAGTCCAAGGAACGCGAACATGACCGGTACCGCACCGTCCTCCGTCGTAGCCCAACCGTTCTTCTACCTTGCGGACCTCACGCAGACCGTCGAGATCCCGCCGGACGGCACGCTGAGCCGCACGGTCTACGGTGACGACTCGATCAAGGTCGTCCTGTTCGGCTTCGACGCCGGCCAGGAGCTCTCAGAGCACACGTCGGCCCGCCCGGCCCTGCTCCAGGTGCTCGCGGGTCAGGCCCGTCTGACCCTCGGCGGCGAGTCGTTTGAGGCTGGCCCGGGCGCGTTCGTCCACATGGCGGCCGGGTTGCCGCACAGCGTCTGCGCGGTCACGCCGCTGGTGCTCCAACTGACGCTGCTGCCGCCGTCCGCCGACGCCTGACCCCGCCGGCGCGGCTCAGCGGTAGTTGACCAGGGCTGTCAGCACGAACGGCTGCCCGTCGACGATCGTGCCGTCCGCAGCGAGCCGCTCGATCTCCCCCTCCGGCAGGCCGGCCTCAGCCAGCACCGCCCGGCTGTGCTGTCCGATGCCCGGCGGCTCGCAGATGCCAGCCTGCTCCGTCCGGCTGAACCGGGCGTAGCGGTGGGGCACGAGGTACGGTCGACCGTCCGGGAACTGGCACTCCAGCAGCAGGTCGGCGTCGGCCAGGGCGGGGTCGCTGGCCAGATCCAGCGGCTGGCAGGCGGCCACCGCCGGGATGCCGGCGCAGCGGAGTCGCTCGAGGATGGCCATGCGTGGCAGCGCGGCGATCCGCCGCTCGATGTCTGCGGCGCTCGCCTCCCGGCCGCTGACTCCAAGCTCCAGCGCCTCGGTCAGGGCCGCCAGGTCAGGGGCCTGGACTCGCAGCCAGCCGTCCGACGCCCGATAGTAGCGGTCCGCGCAGTCCGGACCGTTGAAGTCGCGCGCGCCACGCTGGGCCGGCGTTCTGCCCTCGAAGCGCAGCAACTCGCCAGACTGCATCGTGAGGGACGAGGCTGCCAGCGACGTCCAGGTGCGCTGCCCCTTGCCGCTGACGCCCCGATGGTACAGCCCGAGGCAGACGGCCAGGACCGCCGTGACCGCCGCCACCACGTCGTTGACGGGGATCGTGAAGAACAGCGGGTCACTGTCGCCGCCCTGCGCCCGCATCATGCCGCTCATCGCTTGCAGCACGGGGTCGAACGCCGGACGGTGCGCCTCTGGCCCGTTCTCGCCGAACCCGGCAATCGAGAGCGTCACGATGCCAGGGTTGATGGCGGCCAACGAGCGGTAGTCGGCCTTGAGGCGGGCTGCGACCCCGAGCCGCGAATTGTCGATCGCGGCATCGGCGTGGGCGGCAAGCTGGTGGAATGCGCGCTGCCCGCCTGGCTGGCGAAGGTCGATGGCGAGGCCGCGCATACCCCGGTTGTAGACGAAGCCGGTGTCGCGGAAGGCGTCGCCGGCCGGCGCTTCAACCTTGATCACGTCCGCGCCGAGGCCGGCCAGGAGCGAGCCGGCGTATGGCCCGGCCAGGATCGTGCCGAGATCGAGGACGCGAATGCCGGCCAGCGGACCCCGGCCGTCCGCTTCCACCGGGCGTTCATCGGGCGGCGGCGTCCACATCGGGACGGCGGCCGTCCGAGGAGACCACCGGCCGGCCGTCTCGGTGTGCGCGCCGAGGCGCGGGGCGGGGGTCCGGATCTGGCCGGGCGTCGCCTCCAGCCCGATGCAGAGGCTCGGCATCATGACCGGACCGCGCTCGGGATCGTCCAGGGTGATCCGCAGCTCGTTGGCGTCGATCTGCGGGTGATCGAGCCAGACATCGCGCTCGAAGAGGGGGCCGGCCGGGCAGTCGCCAACCTCCAGCGCGTTGAGCCAGGCGTCGCGCGGGCGGCTGGCGAACGCCTCTGACAGCTTCTCGCGGATCCAGACGCGGTTCGCCGGCTCGATCATCCGGCTCGGAGCGTTCTCGATGCGCGGATCGGCGTGGATGTCCCCCACCCCGAGCGTCTTGAAGGCGTTGGCCTGAAACTTGGGGGTCAGCGCCGCCAGGAACAGCCACTCGCCGTCGCCGCACCGATAGGTCGTGTAGGTCGGATGGCGTCCGCCGGGGCCGACATCCGTCGTGGCGACGGGCTGGCCGGGGTCGATGACGAACGAGCCGGGGCAACTGGCGATGACGCCGTGCAGCCCCGAGACGGTCACGACCTGCCCGAGTCCAGAGCGCTGCCGCTCGACCAGCGCCGCCGTGGCGCAGGCTGCCCCCCACACGCCCTGCTGGTACAGCGCGACGGGGTAGATCAGCTCGATGGGGTTGCCGTCAAAGGAGGACTGGCGGCAGGACGGGCCACCGCTCGCCGAGAGCAGCCCGTGCGACTCCTCGCCGCCGGCCCAGGGCGTCTCGCCGGGATGGTACGGGGGCATGTGCAGGACGACGAGGCCGGGATTGGCCGCTCCGGCCGCACCGATCGGGGCGAGATCCGGGGTGATGCAGACGTCCGCTCCGGCCAGGAGGTGCCCGAGCCGGTCCCGGTCAGCCACACCTGTCAGGTCGAGCACCATGCTCTGCTTGTTGCGGCCCCACATCGCGAAGCCGGGCAGGCGGCGGGCCGGATCGCCGGCTGGCGGCTCGACCTTCACGACCTCCGCGCCATAGTCCGCCAGCAGCATGCCGGCGTACGGCCCGGCGATGCCGGTGGACAACTCGACGACGTGGATGCCTTCCAGTGGCCGCATTGACACTGCCCCGCAACGAGATGGCGTGGTCCCGCCATTGTACGCGAGCGGCGGCTGACCGCGCGGCGCAGGGGCACGAACTCAACTCCGTTCAGTTTGGCGGCCGTCGGGCTTCCGTACCACGAGCGGCAGCGGGTGGACCCGCATGCTGACGGTCCGACTCGCTGCCGCTCGCGGTACGGATGATGTCCTATCTGAAGGGCAATGGGGGCATGGACCTTGCATCCTGAGATCGTGCTACGCCGACCGGGCCTGCCGTCCTGGCGCCCGCCCTTCGGCCTCGTGCTGCAACACCCGGATGCGTTCTGCAAGAGGCCTCTCAATGAAACTGACGCGACTCGCCGTCTTTCACCCCGTCATCGCGTTGACCATCACCGCCGCCGTGGTCATCTTCGGCGTCGCAGCGTACTTCACGTTGGGCCTGGAGCAGAATCCCCAGGTCAACGTGCCCATCGTGACGATCACCGCGCCGTATCCGGGGGCCAGCGCCGAGTCCGTCGAGGAGAGCGTCACACGTCCGATCGAGGACGCCGTGGCCGGCCTGGGCGGCATCAAGACGATCACGTCCAACTCGCAGACGAGCGTGGCGAGCATCGTCGTCGAGTTCCAGGACGGCACGGATGTGGATGTGGCGGCCGGCGACCTGCAGCAGCGGATCAGCGGCATTCGCAGTACCCTGCCACCTGAAGTCGAAGATCCGAGCTACGCCAAGCTCGACTTCAACGATGTCGCCGTGCTCAATCTCGCGGTCACCGGCGAGGGCACGCCCGACCCGCTCGAGCTGTACCGCGTGGCCGACGACATCGTGCGGCCGAACCTGGAGACGGGCAGCGGCGTCGGGCGGGTCGTGGTGGTCGGCGGGCAGGCGCCCGAGGTCCACGTTGACATCCTGCCGGATCGACTTCGTGCCTACGGGCTGACCGTCAACGACGTCACCAGCGCCGTGCAGAGTCAGTTCGTCAGCACGGCCGGCGGGCGCTTCACGAATGCTGGCGCGACGCAGCAAGCGCCAGTCCGCATCAGCACGCGCGGCCCCGACCTGACGGCCCTCGGAAACGTGCCCGTCAGCGCGGCTGGTTCGTCGGCTCCGGTCGGCCTGACTCTGGCGAACGTGGCCAATATCTCGGTGGCCGGCGAGGAGGCCCAGCAGATCCTGCGCGTCAACGGTCAGTCGGCAGTTGGCTTGCTGGTCTACAAGCAGTCCAACGCCAACATCGCCCAGACCGTGGACGAGCTCAAGCCCCTGATCGCCCAGCTCCAGAGCCAGCTTCCGAGCGGGTATCGCCTGGAGACGATCATCGACCAGAGCACGACGGTCCGCCAGACGGTGCGCGGCGTCGAGGAGGAGCTGATCCTCGCCGCGATCATCACCGGCGTCGTGCTGTTCTTCTTCCTGCACAGCCTCCGCTCGACCGTGATCGTCCTGATCGCGATCCCGATCTCGCTGCTGATCGCGCTGATCGTCATGAAGCTGACGGGCCTCACGCTGAACAACATCAGCCTGATCGGCCTGACGACTGCCATCGGCGTGCTGGTGGACGACTCGATTGTGGTGCTGGAGAACATCCACTCCCACCTGGAGCGCGACGAAGATCCCCAGACGGCCGCCATCGAGGGGCGCAGCGAGATCGGCATGGCGGCTATCGCGATCACGATGGTGGACGTGGCCGTCTGGGGACCGATCATCGTCCTGAGTGGCATCGTGGGGGCGTTCCTGCGGAGCTTCGCCATCGTGATGGTGGCGGCGGTGCTGGCGTCGCTGGTGGTGAGCTTCACGCTGACACCGTTGATCGCCTCGCGCTGGCTGGCGGCCGTCGAGGGGCGCTCGTTCTTGACACGCATCGCCCAGTCGTGGGAGCCGCTGTACCAGCGGATGGCGCGGGGCTACGCTCGCCTGCTCTCCTGGTCGTTGCGGCACCGGCTGGCAGTGATCGGTCTGACCGGCCTGGTCTTTCTCTCCAACGCCCTGATTCTGCCGTTCATCGGCACGGAGTTCGTCCCAGAGACCAACGCGACGACGGCCTCCGTCGTGGGTGAGCTGCCGCCAGGGACCGCGCTGGAGGCGTCCGGACGGGCGGCCCAGCGCTGGGAGTCGATTGTCCTCGACAAGACCTACTTCCCGGACGTTCAGACGGTGTACACCCAGGTCGGGCGGGCCGAGGCAAACGAGGATCCGCGCCTGATCACCCTGACGCTGGCGCTGACCGGCCCGAAGGACCGGGTCCGGACCAGCCAGGAGATCGCGCGCGTGGTGGCCGATGCCGGCGCGGAGTTGATCCCGGATCTGCGGACGCGGGTCGCGGCCAGCGGCGCAGGCGGGACGGGCCAGCCGCTGCAACTCAACGTCTTCGCCAGCGACCTGGATCAACTGGCCCAGCTTGCCGCCACGGCGCAGCAACAGCTCGCCGCGCAGCCCGAGCTGGCCGACGTGACGAGCAGCCTCGCCGTTGGCCCCGAGGCGACCGTCACACCACAGGCCGCGCGGCTTCAGGACCTCGGCCTCACCGCGCAGGCCGTCAGCAATCTGGTGCGCGTGGCGCTGGAAGGGACCGTTGTCGGACAATGGACCGAGCCGGGCGGGCAGGACCGTGACGTGCGGGTCGGCTTGCCGGCCGAGGTCCGCTCGAATGTCGATGCTATCGGCAGCCTGCCCCTGGTCGAACGGCAGGGCATCCCGGTCACCCTCCGACAGGTTGCCACCGTCTCCACCGACCAGAAGCCGACGCGCATCACGCGAGTCAATCGGCAGCGGACCGCGACGCTCGGCGCGCAGCCGAATGGCGTGCCCCTGGGCGCGGCCACAGAGGCTGCGACCCGCACGCTGAACGGCCTGAATCTGCCGGCCGGTGCGCGTTGGGAGCTGGCGGGGACGGCTCAGACGCAGCAGGAATCGTTCACGCAGCTTGGGCTGGGGCTGGCCGCCTCGGTGATCCTGATGTTCATGGTGCTCTCGATCCTCTACGAGAACTGGCTTCAGCCGTTGCTGATCCAGACGGCGCTGCCGCTGGCGACGGTCGGTGCGTTCCTGGGGCTGCTGGTCTTCGGCCAGACCCTGAGCCTCCCGACGTTCATCGGCCTGATCGCGCTGTTCGGGCTGGTCGGCAAGAACAGCATTCTGCTGGTGGACCGTGCAAACCATCTGCGCCAGGAAGGCATGGACCGGATAGCGGCACTGGAGGAGGCCGGCCAGAGCCGCCTTCGCCCGATTCTGATGACCTCCGCCGTGCTGATCTTCAGCATGCTGCCGGTGGCGCTCAAGCTTGGCGAAGGCGGGGAGGGGCGCGCGCCGCTCGGAGCGGTGCTGGTCGGCGGCATGCTGACCAACACGTTGCTGTCCCTGGTCTACGTGCCAGTCGCCTACACCTACTTCGACTCCTTCGGGGTGTGGCTGGTGGGCCTGTTCCGCCGAGGGGCCGGCCGCCCTGGCTGGCGCGGTGGGCTGCAGCAGTCCGTGGACGGCCGACGCAGCGCGGACGGGCGCGCGTCAGCCGCCCCCACGACGGCCGGTCGCTGAGAATCTCGACCTAACCAGGTCCAATCTGAGAAACCGCGGGCACGCATCGCAGAGACAACCTCCGACACGTGCCATGTAGATTCCGTCGTCCTGGCCCGCCGGCGCGTTTGGAGGATGACGGCTAGCCCTCGTTCTCGGCCTTGCGCCACTCGACGTAGCGCGCGTGGAGGTCCTTCCCCGCCCAGAACGCCACCAGCCAGCCGAACAAGAGCCACGCCATGTGCAGGTCGTCCACGCCGTCTCCTCGCAGGCCGCCGGGGGCGGCCGAGATTTGGCGGACTATACCGAGCCTGCTCGTAGCCTGCCAAGAAAAGCGGCGGGCGCCCAGGGCGATTGCATGTTGATGTCGTCGTGCCGCCGCGTCGGGGCTTGAAAGCCCCGCCTACGATCCTGCAGTCGCTGCGCGACGCTCCAGTCGCACCAGCCCCTGCCGTTCCCCACGGCCGTCGCGCAGCGACGGCGTGACTGTAGGCGGGGACTTCAGTCCCCGACCACCCGTTCCATGATGCTTCGGGGACACCAATGAACATGCCATCGCCCTGACTGATTCGTCCGGGCGATTGCACGTTGGGCGGGTCGTGCCGCCGCGTCGGGGCTTGAAAGCCCCGCCTACGATCCTGCAGTCGCTGCGCGACGCTCCAGTCGCACCAGTGCCTGCCGTTCCCTGCGGCCGTCGCGCAGCGACGGCGTGACGGTAGGCGG
>JADZEM010000097.1 GCA_020850535.1 Chloroflexota bacterium | reverse complement strand
CGGGGACTGAAGTCCCCGCCTACCGTCACGCCGTCGCTGCGCGACGGCCGTCGGGAACGGCCGGCACTGGTGCGACTGGAGCGTCGCGCAGCGACTGCAGGATGGTAGGCGGGGCTTTCAAGCCCCGTCGAGGCGGCACGACGACATCAACATGCAATCGCCCTGGGACGTACATCGCGGAGATGGCCGTTGTGTGGGGGCGTGGTGCACATGCGGAACGTACCGGCCATCGTCGCGGACACCACACACTGTGGGGTGCGCCGGAAGCTCTGCTCGCGACCGTCTCAGGCGGCCCAGCCAAGCTCAGCGTAGATCCGTGGGCGACCTTTACGGGTCTGGGAGGTCGACGACGAGGCCGTCGTAGGCAAGGGCCACGTCCGGCGGCAGGCTCGCGCTCTCGCGGACGTACTCCACGTCGTGGTTCATGTGCGTCAGCAGCGTCTGCTTTGCGCCGACCGCCCGGCCGATGGCGATGGCTTCGTCCATCGAGAAGTGCGTGGGGTGCGGGCGCGGACGCAGGCCGTCGATGACCAGCAGATCCAGCCCGCCCAGCAGCGCCAGCGACGACTCGGGGATGCCGTTGGCGTCGGTGAGGTAGGCCATGCCGCCGATCCGCCAGCCGCACGAGCGGATGCGCCCGTGCTGGAGATCGACGGGCGTCACCGGCACGCCGAGGAGGTCGAACGGCTCCTCGACCACCTTGAAGGTCAGATGGGGAATCCATCCGAGCAACGATGTGCCCGCGAAAGCATAGTCGAAGCGCGTCTGGAGGACGTGGGCCGTCTGGGCATTGCCGTAGCAGGGCAGCTCGCCGTTGAGCGGGACGTTGAACGCTTTGAGATCGTCGATGCCGTGGACATGGTCGGCGTGGAAGTGGGTGTAGAGCACCGCGTCGATCTGCCGGATGCCCGCCCGCACCGCCTGCAGCCGCACCTCTGGACCGGTGTCCACCAGGAAGGCCCGGCCATGCGCCTCGATCAGCGCCGAGGCTCGCATGCGATGGTTGCGCGGGTCCGGCGACGTACAGGTCACGCAGGTGCAGCCGATGACCGGCGTGCCGTGAGACGACCCTGCTCCGAGGATCGTCAGGCGCATGCTGTCAGGCGCACAGTGTCAGACCCATGCAGGGGAGAATCGACAGGGCATGCGCGAACTGTAGAGCCGGCGATGGCCCGACTGCAATTTGCCGTGGACGTACCTCAGGCGTCTCAGGCGCCGGCGAGGCTCAGGTTGCCGCCGACCTCGGCGAGTGCGCCGCGCTGCTGCTCCCGATCCACCACGCTGCCAACCGCGGCCCTGATCTTGCTGCCGGTCCGCTGGTAGCCGAGCGCGCGCGCCACGCCGACCACCAGCGAATCGCGCGGCATCGCCAGCTCGCGTCGCAGGACGGCCTTGATGGCTTCGGCGATCTCGCCGTCGTCCACCTGCTCGATAGGACGAGCGACCACCGGGGGCATGAGCCGTGTGGCGGGCTGAGACGCCGGCGGCACGGTGGGAGTCTGCCCGGCGAGGCCGGTCGGCGGCATCGTGAGGCCGGTCGGCGGCATCGTGAGGCCGGTCGGCGGCATCGTGAGGCCGGTCGGCGGCATCGTGAGGCCGGTCGGCGGCATCGTGAGGCCGGTCGGCGGCGTGGCCGGGCCGGCGCCCGTGAGCGCGGTCTGCGCGCCGCGCACGTCCGGTCGCGTCCGTCCGGCTGCCGGCTGATCCGCCGGCTTGAGCACCGCCAGCGGCTGCTCGTCGTCCAGCAGCAGGCCGTCGCGCTGCTGGCGTCCGCGCTCCACGGCGGCCACCAGGCGTTTCACCTCGTCGCGCTGAGCGGTGAGCCAGTCGGTTGACCAGACCCGGTGCAGCGGCCACCCCAGCCGTTCCAGCACTTCCTGGCGGAGACGGTCGCGGTCGCGGGCCGTGGGCAGGGCGCCGAACGTCTGGCCATCGCACTCGATGGCCAGGACGTAGCGGCCCGACTCCTCGCGGACGGCCAGGTCGACCGGCTGCAACCCGACGCCGACGCCCGCCACGACCTCCATCCGCTCCAGGCCCGGCGTGCGGCGCATCTCGGCCGCGAGAGCGGCCTGCACCGCGCCCTCGAACGGCGACGCTGCCCCTCCGCCCGTTGCCGCGCCGATGGGCGAGTCGAGGATGGCGGCCGGGCCGCGCTCGGCGTAGTCGAGGTACTGGCGCAGCAGACGCAGGCCGGCCGGGCGCTGCGGGCTGGCGTCGATCTGGTGCGCCCGCACCGAGGACACCACGGTCAACTGCTGGCGGGCGCGCGTGACGGCGACGTTCAGCCGCCGCTCGCCGCCGGGCAGGTTGAGCGGCCCGAAGCTCATCGTCAGGCGACCGTCGGCGTCCGGGCCGTACCCGACCGAGAAGAGGATCACGTCGCGCTCGTCGCCCTGGACGGCCTCCAGGTTCTTGACGAACAGCCCCTCGTCCGCGCCGTCGTCGGCC
Organism: Chloroflexota bacterium; assembly: GCA_020850535.1. NCBI lineage: Bacteria > Bacillati > Chloroflexota > Chloroflexota bacterium. The sequence goes on along the minus strand of JADZEM010000097.1, from coordinate 54,986 downwards.
AGCAGCGGCTCCAGGTCGGGGTTGGCCCGTCGGCGCGCCTCAAGCTCGGTCAGGATCTGGAGCATCTGGGCCTCGGAGAAGGCGATCACGCCGAGGCTCTGCCGCTGCTCGGGCGGCACCGCTGCCTGGGCCTCGACGTGCGCCACCACCAGGTCGGCCACCGTGGCGGCTTCGACGGCGTTGGCACGGGTGCGGCCACGGTCGTAGACGCCGTTCGGGACGTGATGCAGCCTGACCACGCGCTCGTCGGCGTCGGGGCTGGGGAACGTTTGCAGGCGGCCACCGTAGATGGCGGCGTTCGAGAAGGCGATCAGGTGCTCGTGGCGGCTGCGGTAGTGCCAGAGCAGCGAGCATTCGGGGACGCCGGCGTTGAGACAGGCGTCGAGCACGCTTTCGGGCGGCTCCTCGTCCAGGTCGTCGTCAGCCGTCTGAAGGCTGGTCACCTGGAAGAAGCGCGTCGGCGGCAACTGGCGGCGATCCCCGACCACCACGACCTGCTTGCCCCGCCCGACCGCGCCGATGGCGTCAGCCGGCAGGATCTGGCTGGCCTCGTCGAAGATGACGAGGTCGAACGTCACATCAGACTCGCCCAGGTGCTGCGCGACGGACAGCGGGCTCATCAGCAGGCACGGTTTTACGCGGGGCAGGAGGGTTGGCATCTCGGCGAAGAGGCGTCGGAGCGGCTTGAAGCGCCGCTGCTTGCGCCCCTCGCGGAGCAGCAGCCCGACCTCCGACTGGCTGCTCGCTACGCCCGAGGCCGGCGGTCGTTGCGCCAGCAGCCGCTCGCCGATGCGTCGCGCCGCGATCTCCCACTGCTTGCGGTCGAGCGTGCGCATCTCCTGGATCAGCGTCTCGTGCCCTTCGCGGCGGAAGCGGGCGAGGGCCGGCGCGTGATCGTAGCGCCAGGTCAGCCAGAGCGTGAACAGCTGCTTGAGGAAGGCGTCAACCCAGAGGTTGGGCGGCGGCGTCTCCTGCATCAGGGCCTGCACGAAGCCGCCGAGGCCGGCCGATTCCAGCTCCCGCGTCACGGTGCGGGCGTCGATCCACTCGGCCAGCCGGGGCAGCGCGGCGTGGCGATCCCGCGCCCAGGCCGCGATGGCCGGCAACGTCGCCCGGTCGATGGGCCGCGATCCGATGGCCGGGCCGCCGTCGCCGTAGCTGGCCCCGATCTCGGCGCGCAGCTCCTGCATCCGCCCGAGGGCGCGGTGCAGCTCGGCGCGCTCGGCAACAGGGCCGATCGGCTCGCGCTCGACGGCGGCCACGAACGCCGCTGGCGGTCGGCCGTCGAAGCAGGCGACCATCCGCTCCGTCCAGGAGAGGGCGGTCAGGACGCGCGGCCACTCGGTGCGGAGACCCTGGAAGGACGGGCCGAGATCGTCCGCCAGCGCGGGCATGGCCGCCCCGAACTCGGCCTCGAAGGTGAGGCAGGCGAGGGCGTCGCGGGCCTCGGCCAGCAAGGTGGCGGCCGAGGTGGTGGTCAGCTTGCGGCTGGCGTGGAGCTGATCCGACGCCGCCCAGAGTGGCGCGAGTGCCTCCAGCCAGTGCTGGAGGTCGGCGGCGACGGCCGGCAGCGGGTGAACGTGGTAGTCCGGGCCGCCGCCCCCACGCTCCGCCCCCGAGACCGGGTTCTGCGTCGCCAGATCGCGGCCTGCCACCCGTTCGAGGATCGTCATGGCGGCGTCCAGCTCGGCCAGGGCGGCCCGCAGCGACTCGGTGGGCCGGCGCAGCGGGCCGGGGTCGTCCTCGTCGAGCAGCAGTGCACGCACGCGCGGCCAGCGGGAGACGTTCCCGAGCAGGGCTTCGAGCGCCTGTACGGCCCCAAGCGACCGGTGCAGGGCCTCCCAGTCGGTCCGCTCGCCCTGGTAGTGCCGTCCGAAGACGTTCGCGAGCGCGCCTGCCGCCTGCCCGAGCCACGCCTCGGCGGCGCAGAGCTCGCGCCAGTGCCAGATCGCTGCCTGGGCGGCTTCGTAGTCAAGGCCGGCGGCGGCGTGCTCCGGGCGCAGGTGATGCTTGAGCGTCCCGAGGTCGGCGTACCAGGACGGCCGCAGCGCGCGCAGCCAGGAGCCGTAGCCGGACGCGAAGCGCTCGGCCATCTCGGGGGTGATCGCCGTCAGCACGCCCTCGTCGAAGCGCTCCAGCAGCGCGAGACGGTTGGTGCGAGCGCGCTCGTGCTGGCGCGCGGCCTCCTCAGCCTGGCCGATCAGACGGCCGGCGGCTCCCGGCTGGAGCCATTCGGCCGTCGGATGGGGAGCCGTGCCGATGACGTCGGCAACTCGCAGCGCACGCTCCAGCTCGCCGCGGGCCTCGGGGGCGGCCATCCCGAGTGGTCTCGCCAGCTCGGCGGCGGCGTCGAGTGCGGCCGGGATGGCGCGCAGCACGCGTGCCGTGCTCTGCTCGACGGCGGCGCGGGCGCCGAGGGCACGGTCCACGGCCGGCCCCTCGCCGCGCAGCCGGGCGATCGCGCCAAGCTCGACGCGCTCGATGGCGGCAACGATGCTCGACAGATCGAGCGCGAAGAGCGTCTCGTGGTAGTGCGACAGGAGCGTCAGGCGTCGCTGGACATGCCCCTGGCAGCGCCCGCCCCACAGACCGACGCGCTCGACCAGGGCTGAGAGGTCTGGCCGCTCCAGCCAGCGCCCGAGGGTGGCCGGCCGCTCCTCCAGCAGCGCGAGCGCCTGGAGCAGCCAGCGCGCGCCGCTCAGCGTCGGCTCCGGCGCGAGGCCCCAGCGATGGCTCGCGCGGGCGTGGACCTCGGCCAGCTCGTCGGATGCCGTGGCGAGACGGTCGAGCGTGGTCTGGAGCTGCGCCTGCACCAGCGGGTTCCAGCGCTGGACCGTGCAGCCGAACCAGGGATGCTGTTCGGGCGCGGTGACGACGCCGGCCAGCGGGACCAGCCGCCGGCCGAGGTCGAGCAGCCGCATCGTCTTCTCGCCGCTCAACGCGCTGATGGTGGGCACGTCGAACAGGACGCGCGGGGCGGACGCCCGCTTCGCCAGCTCGCCGTGCAGCGCGAAGGCCGACGCGCCGAGCGGGTTGTGATGGTCGTGCAGGGCGCGGGCGTAGGCGTTGAGGGCGGCGCGGCGCTCGGCCAGCAGGGTGAGGTCGTCGGTCGGGACGGGTGCCGGGTGGTGCATCGTCTGTGGAAGCGCGCCGGCCAGCGCCGTGACGACGGCCTTCTTGTCGCCGCCGTGCCCGTGCGCCTCCAGGCAGAACTCGCCGAGGCCGGCTGCCCGCAGCCGCTTCGCGACGACCTGGAGCGCGGCCAGCTTCTCGCTGACGAAGAGCACCGTCTTGCCGCGCGCGAGCGTCTCGGCGATGGCGTTGGCGATGGTCTGGGACTTGCCTGTCCCTGGCGGTCCCTGTACCACGAGGTTGCCGCCCTTGCGGATCGCCGCCAGGACGGTGCGCTGGCTGGCGTCGGCGTCGAGCACCTGGAAGGTCTCGTGCGGGTGCTCCTGCTCGTCCAGGTGGACCGGATCGGGGAGTGTCAGGCTGGTCAGGCCGCCGGGATCGCCGGCGAGCGCCCGCACGACCGGGTGCTTGCCGAAGCGCGCGCGGTTGGCCTCCAGATCGGCGTACATCGCCTGCTTCGCAAAGGAAAACAGGCCCAGGAAGGCGCCATCGCGGATCTCCCAGCCGTGATCCCGCGCAACCGTCGCCTCGCCGATGCTCTGCCTGAGTGCGTCGAGGGTGACGGTGTAGTCCAGGTCGGCCTCGGTGTCGGGCAGGGCCAGTGTCAGCCGGTAAGTCTGCTCCAACTGGAACGTCAGCGCGGGGTTGAGGATCGGCGGCTCGTCGAGCGGCGTCAGGGTGTACGGATCGCCGGTCCGCTTGCGGTCGAGCCTGACAGGCAGCAGCAACAATGGACTGATCGGCCGGTCGGCCTCGTTCGGGAGGGTCCACTCCAGCAGCCCGAAGGCGACGTAGAGGATGTCGATGCCCTGCTCCTGAAGGGCGGAGCGGGCGCGCAGGCGCAGCCGGTAGAGGAGCGTTTCGAGGCGGGCGGGATCGTGGTCGAGCAGGATCTCGTCGCGCTTGAGCGTTACGCCCCCCAGCCCCTTCCCCGTACGCGGGAGCGGGGTGTCTCCCCCGGGCTGGGGGTGGGGGGCGTCCTCCACAGTGTCGGTCAGGTCGAGCGGCTGCTGCGCGGCGACGGGAGGCCGGGCAATGGTCTGCTTGCGCTCGCGGTTGGCGAGCCGGTCGAACAGCTCGGCGGCGGCGGGCTGGGCGACGGGGACGCCGCGCTGACCGCTCCGACCGCCGCCCCCGCCGGCTGGCTGGAAGTGGAGCAGCCGGTTGTTCCGCGAGAGGTCGAGCAGTTCGCGCTGCCAGCGGTCGATTGCCGTGCTGACGTGCGCTGTCGGCGACGTGGATGCCGGCGGTGCTCCGGCCCCTGCTGGGTGCGCTTCCTGCATTCGCCTTCCCGATCCTGCCCCGAATGGTACCGCGAACGGGGCGTCTCGTGAAGTAGCGGCGCGTCAGCCGCCCTGTTGTCCATTCGCCCAATGGGAACGAGCGGGGGCGTTCTCAGGTGATGACTACCCCGTTGTGGGATCTGAGATCGTGGCGTCGTGGGCCGCGGATATCCGTCAGGTGGATGTGCGGGTACGGCCTCGGCGTCAGTCGCGTCGGCGCCAGGGGAGTCGCCAGAGGTTCACGGATCTGCCTGACACGGCCAGAGTATGGCCGTCAGCCGACACGGCCATGGCGCGGATGCTTGTTTCCGGACCGAGGATGCCCGACACTGCACCGTCGGCCACGCGCCACAGCACCGTGCCGACAGTGTTCGACGCTGCAGCCAGGGTGCGCCCATCGGCAGAGAATCCCAGGCCGTAGATCGTTCCCGCGTCTGGCTGCTCTGGCTTGAGGACGCGGATGGCGCTGCCATCAGCCGCCTTCCAGAGGCGCACCGTGGCGTCGCGACTGGCCGAGGCCAGCGTCTGGCCGTCTGGCGAGAACACGACATGCCAGACCTGGTCCGTGTGCCCGGACAGGCGATGAAGCTCGCTTTCGTCAGAAACGCGCCAGAGTCGGACGGTGGCGTCTCCGGCGGCCGAGGCGAGCGTCTGGCCGTCGGGCGAGAAAGCTATCCCCGATACGACGGTTGCGTGCCCGCGCAGCGCGCCGATCTTGGCAAGGTTGGATGCCCGCAGCAGGTGGATGACGCCGTCAAACCGGCCGGCCGCGACCGTCTGCCCGTCCGGGGAGAAGGCCATGCCCCCGACGCCAAGTCCAAGCTCCAGGATCTCGATCTGCTGCTGCTGGGCCACGTTCCAGAGCTGCACCGTGGATCCACGGACGATCCCCAGGACATCGCCGGACGGCGAGAACTTCAGCCTGGAGACCAGCGGCTCCGCCGTGGGGAAGCTGAAGAGCTGGCTGCCGTCGGCGGTGTTCCAGAGGCTGAGCTTGCCATAAGAATCGCCAACGGCAAGCGTCTTTCCGTCAGGCGAGAGGGCGAGGGCGTATCCGTCAAGCTGGAGCTCTCGTCCCTTGACCGGGTCGGCGGCTGGGGGCGTCGGGGAGGGCGTGGCCGGCGCGCGGGTGGGCGAGGCGGCGTCCTTTGCACTGGCGGCAGGGGCGGCACGGGCGGCAGGGGCGGTGGCCGGGGGCCTCGGCGTGGGCGTCGCGCTCGAGGTCGTTGGGATCATGGGGATGCCGGCCGCCTGGAACGCCAGGACGCCGATCCCGGCAGCGGCCACGCCCATTCCCACGGCCAGCGCCCGCCTCCGCGTGACCCGACGTGGCTCATCTGTCGCGACGGTCGGCTGTCCGCGAGTCGGTGGTGGAGTCTCGACCGCTGCTCGCAAGGGCGCGGTGGGGGCCGGCTGCGGCAGGGGCGGCGGGGGTGCGACCTGTGTCGTTACTTGACTGGCTGGGGTGGGGCTGTGCGCGGCGGCCCGCAGGGCCGTGATGAAGTGTGCCCCGGAGGCGTAGCGGTCTGCCGGATCTTTCGCCATGACCTTGAACAGGGCCGCCTCGATCGCTTCGGGCAGCGCTGGATTGAGCGAGCGCGCCGGCGGAAGCGGCTTGTCGAGGTGGGCGCGGAGCAGCGCCAGCGGCGTCTCGCCCAGAAACGGCGGACGCCCGGTCAGCATCTCGTACGCCACCACGCCCAGGCTGTACAGGTCGCTCGGCGGCCCGGCTGGCTGTCCGTCGGCCTGCTCCGGCGACATGTACATCGGCGTGCCGACGATCAGTCCGGCCTGACTGAGCATCGTGCTGCCTTCGACGATCCGCGCGATGCCGAAGTCGCTGAGTACGACGCGCCCATCCGTGGTGAGCAGGACGTTGGACGGCTTCACGTCGCGGTGGACGATGCCCTGCGCGTGTGCGTAGTCGAGCGCCGACGCGAGTGGCTCCAGGCTGTGGAGCGCCTCGGCGATGCTCCACGGCCCGCGTCGCAGGCGTCCCGCCAGTGTGCCGCCGCCCAGGTACGGGCTGACCATGTACGTCCAGCCGTCCTGCTCGCCGAAGTCGTGGATGGTCAGGATGTTCGGATGGTCCAGCCGGGAGATGGCGCGGGCTTCGCGGCGAAATCGTTCGAGGTACGTCGGGTCCGTCGCGTACTGAGGCGACAGGAACTTGATGGCGACGTACCGGTCAAGGCGCGTGTCGTACGCACGCCAGACCTGCGCCATCCCGCCGGCCCCAGCGGGCTCCATCAGCCGATACGGTCCTATCGCCGACCCAGAGGTGAGCAGCATCGGCATGTCCTCCTGCACGCTACGGGTGGCGATCTGTCGAGCATGCGCCGATCGCTCGATCACCAGTGCAGTGTCCGGAATGCATTCTCGCAGGGGTGGTACGGCCGTCAGGTTGGGTGATGTGCCAGTGCGCTCAGGAGATGACGAGCTGGGTCTGGGTGGTGAGGGAGAGCAGCCGACCGCTCTCGTCGGTGATCGCGGTCTGCCAGACCATCGTGCGGCGGCCCTTGTGGAGCGGCGTCGCGGTGGCACGCATGATGCCGGCCCGGCCGGCCGCCAGAAAGTTGGTCTTCGACTCGATGGTGGTGGTGTGTTCGCCGGGCTTGAGATTCACGACGGTGGCGACGGCTCCGGTCGTGTCGGCCAGGGCCATCAGCGTGCCGCCGTGCACGATGCCGCTGCCGTTCTGGATCTCCTGGCGGATCTCCAGCTCGGTCACGACGCGGTCGAGGCTGGCCTCCACCACCTTGATGCCGAGGAAGCCAGCCATCGTGCCGGCGAGCCGCTCGTTGATGTGGTCGGGGTTCGTCGAGCCACGGTCGATGCTCATGCGCGTCCTTGCTGCGCGTGGTTGCTCGTGGGGCGCGCTGCGCGGGAGCGGCCACGCCGAGATGGTAGCGCATGGCCGGCGCGGCGCCGTGACCGTTCTCGTCCCCCTGCTCCCATGTCGACCGGCGCTCTACCCGACGGTGTAGCGCTTGAGCGCCGCCCGATCGAACGTGAGTCCGAGGCCCGGCTTCTTCGGGACGACGATCTGCCCATCTTCGATGGCCGGCGTCTCCTCCATCAGCAGGTGCAGGCGCGGCATGTACTCGACCGTCAGCCCGTTGGGGATGGCCGAGATCAGGTGGACGTGGACCTCGGGGATCAGGTGGCTGACGACGGGCAGGTTGTACGCCTCGGCCATGCCGGCCACCTTGAGCCACTGGGTGATGCCGCCGACGCGCACCAGATCGATCATCACGATGTCGATGGAGCGCGCTTCGAGCAGGTGGCGGAACGGCACGATGCCGTAGTGGTACTCGCCGGCCGCGATGGGCGTCGTCAGGGCGTCGGCGATCCGTGCCAGGCCAGCGTAGTCGTCGTGCACGGTGGCGTCCTCGAGCCAGTAGAGGTGGTACGGCTCGATCTGCCGTCCGATCTCGATGGCTTGATTGACGCTCCACAACTGGTTGATGTCGCACATGAGATCGATGTCGGGGCCGATGGCCTCGCGCATGACGCGGACGCGCTCGACTGACTCGGCGATGGTCGCCTCGGAGCCGCACTGCATCTTCATCTGCCGGAAGCCCATCTCGACCAGCTTCGGGCCAGCCTCCGCGAGGTACGAGGCGGGGAACGGCCGGATCAGCGCGCCGCTGGCGTAAGTGGGCGCGCGGTCTCGGAGGCCGCCGAGCAGCTCGCTGAGGGACTGATTGACGGCTTTGCCCTTCAAGTCCCAGCAGGCCATGTCGATGGCGGACAGCGCCAGGGTGAAGATGCCGCCGGGGCCGGCCGAGCCGGCGGCCAGCCGCAGCTTGGCGGCGATCCGCTCGACCTGGGTAGGATCGTCGCCGATCAGCAGCCGGGCGAGGTCGTCCACGGCCTGCCGGAGCGCATTGTTGAGGGCGGCCCCGAAGAACGTGACGCCGATGCCGACGAGGCCGTCGTCGGTGCCCAGCTCCAGCGTGACGAAGTCCATGGTGGCCGGCGACGGCGCGCGATTGAACAGGAGTGTCGTGTCGGCCGGCGTGACGACGGCGCGGGTGGTGACGTGCGTGATCTTCACGGGTCCCGCCTTCCTGGTGGCTGCGTCATTGCTGCATCACCCAGTCCGACCGGTAGGTTAACGGCGCGCGGGATGCTCGACAAGGTGCGAGACTGCGCGTCTTACCGCGTTGTGGGGACACCAACGAGCGTGCAATCGCTCTCGGTGCGACCTGGCCTTCGGGGCAGCGCGCCACTATCTGGCAGGGTCGCGGGTCAGCAGCCGTTGGAGCGCGTCGAGCACCAGTTGATCTTCGCCCGGCTCCAGCGTCTGCGGGTTGAGCGCGATGGCGTCCGCGCCGACCGGGCTGACTGCGATGCGCGGCGAGCCGTCCCAGAGCGCCGCCACCATCTGGTCGCGCGTCCACGGGCACGGCTCCGCGAAATGAACGATGGCCCGACTGTGCGGCTGCCCGGCCTCGCTGGGGTAGCCGCGCTCGACGGTCACGCCAGGGACCACCTCCAGCGCCCGAATCCAGCCCTGCACCACGCGCTCGTACGAGGCGAGCAGGGCCGGCTCGTCCTGCTGCAGCGACCACTCGACGGCTGCCAGCGCGCCGAGCATCTCTTCCTTGCCGACCTTCATCGGGCGGCCGATGCTCTGGTTCGGCGCACCGTTGGCGTGACAGCCGTCGACGATGGTCTGGCGGCCAAGCACCAGCCCGCTCGACTGCGGCCCGCGCAGGCCCTTGCCGCCGCTGAAAATGGCGATGTCCGCGCCAAGCTCCTTCGTATAGTGCCAGAGGTTCGAGATCGGCGGGATCTGCGCGGCGGCGTCCACCAGAACCGGCACGCCGCGCTCGTGGGCGATGGCGATGACGTCGGGCAGCGGCAGCGCGCCAGCGGCCCAGTTCGCGCCGGCGAAGTAGAGGACGCAGGCGGTTTGCGGTGTGAAGGCCGCCTCGAGCTCCCAGCGCTGCGTCGCGTGCGCCATGCCGATCTCGACCAGCCGCGCGCCGGTCTGGCGGGCGGCATGGTCGTAGCCGTTGCGGTGGCCGCGGTGGATGATGACCTCGGCGGGCGGGCCGTCGAAGTGGGGCAGCTTCGAGATCTTCGCGGGGTCGGTCCCGGTGATGCAGGCCGCCACCGCCACGCTGATGCCGCCGGCCGCGCCGGACGAGATGTAGCAGGCCTCGTTGCCGGTCTGCTCGGCGATGCGGGCGGCGGCGCGCTTGTGGAGGTCCACCAGATCGACGAACGAGCCAGCGGCGGCGGCCATCGCGTCCAGCACCGGCCGCGGCATGCGCGAGCCGCCCAGGCGGGTCAGTGTTGCCGACGCGTTGACGATGGGCCGTACGCCGAGCGACTCGTAGCTGGTCATCAGAGGAGGCCTCCAGCGAGGTCGGGTCGCCGGCGGGCGGACGCGTGGCAGGTTGGGCTCGCCGGCAGGGGACATCGTAGCCGGAACCCGAGGCTGCGCGGCGGCACGTGAGTGCTCTGCTTGCCTTCATCTATCGACACGCGCCTCGTGTGCCCTACACCCTACACTCGTGTGCCCTACAGTGGGTGCATGCACGTCTCTGACCACGACATCGCAGCCATGTCGACCGATGAGCGCCTGGACCTACTCGAATGGCTCTGGGAACGTCTGTCCCCTGACGACGATGCAGTCTCACTGACCGACTCCCAGCGCATCGAGCTGCATCGGCGGCTCGATGCGCTCGACCGCGAAGGGGCGGTTGGCGTGTCGTGGGCTGATGCCCTGCGTGAGGCGCGGCGCCCCGGAGCGTGAGTCGTCTCATCGTTCGCGCTGCTGCCGTTGCGGACAATTCGCGATGCGTACCAGTGGTACGAACAGGCACGCGAAGGGCTTGGCGAGGAGTTTCTCGCCGCACTCACTGCGACGCAACGCCGCGTGCTTGAGTTTCCGCAGAGCTTCCCGATCCTGGAGCGCGGTCTACGTCGAGCGCTGCTGCCGCGACGCTTCCCGTTCGGCCTGTTCTTCCGAATACCGAATAGAGGACGATGTGATTGTCGTTGTCGCGTGCCTGCACGCGCGGCGGGATCCTTGTGAATGGATGTCTCGTGCGTGACCTCAGTTGCACCCAGTGCTTGCCGTGGCCGGCCAGCCCGCCGCTCTCATTCACGGGATGGCGGCGGGCTGGCCGGCCGGCACCAGTTGCGCCGACAGCAGCCGGGCTGGCGACGCCCCGGCGTTCCGGAGCCGGTAGGGGACGCCAGGATCCGCCACGTACCCTTGCTGGCGGCCGAGCGTGAACGGCACCCCGATGTACTCCAGCTCCCAGTCGCCGGACAGCGCGTAGGCCAACTCCGGCCCGGTCCGCCGCGCGAGCGGCATCATCGCCCCGGCCGCGAAGGTCATCGTCGTGAGGCGGGCCTCGTACGGGCCGGCCACCAGCCCGATGGCCGGCGGGCTGACCACCGCCGCCCCCGGCGCCCTGGCCTCCGTGTCCCGCTCCAGCAAGATCGCCCACACTTCGAGGCCCGCCGCGGGGTCGCCGCCCGCACTGGTGGCACGGGCTGACGAGGTGTGCAAGTGGCCGATCCCGCCAGGGACCCAGGCCGCCGTGCCCTCGGGCATCAGCAGGCCCTGGCCATCGTCGATCACCAGGTACGAGCTGCCAGACGCCGCGTAGATAAATCCTGGCGCGTGGGCGTGGGCGTCGTCGTTGAGCGGGTGGCGGCGGCGCAAGACCCAGCGTCGATCTGACGGCGCTTCGTCCAGGAACCGGGCGGCCAGCGTGACCGAGGTGATCGTGGTCGGGAGCGCCAGCGACTGCGCGCTCGCCGGCCGGCCGGCGTCGAGCAGCCAGACCGCCGCGCCAATCGGCAGCCAGAGCGCCAGCGCCAGGAGGCTGCGCCGCATCCGGGACATGGGCCAGTCTAGCACCGTCCTGCGAGACCCACCAGGATTCGGTTCGTTCTGGCAAGCATGCACCGACTGCTGTTGGCGACACTGCTCGCGCTGCTCGCATGTACGTCTGGATTCCGTCACGCGCCGGCGGCGCTGGGCGCGCCTGTGGGCCAGCCTGCCACCACCATCGTGCTCGTCGCCGGGGACGCTGCGAGCGTGGCCGCCGTCCCCGCTGCGCTGGAGGATGCCGCCGCTGCCGGCCGGCCGGCGGCCGGCGTGTGCCTCTCCCTGGACGCGCTCGCCGCAGCCGACGATCAGCAGCGACGGCAGATCGAGGCCCGGCTGCGCCCGGCCCTGACCGCCAGCGGTCTGCCGGTCTGCCTGCTCGTGCGGCCGACCGGCTCGGAGGCGCTGCCGGACGATCCGTCCGCGCTCGCGGGCAAGGTCTCCCGGGCCCGGACGGCGCTCGGCCCCGATCTGCCGGTCGCCGCGCTGCGCCTCGACCTCTCCGAGCGCCCCGTCAGCCCAGAGGCGGCGGCTGCCGCCACGCGGACGGTGGGGCGGCTCGCGCGGGAGCTGACGACCACCCGGCAGCTTCAGGTGGTGGTCGGCCCGTTCGACGGCGTGGACGCCGAGCGTCCGGCTGGGCGCTCGGGCTATCTGCGGGCGCTCGGTCGCTGGTTCGACGGCTGGCATCCGGACGGCGAGCCGCCGGCGGACGTCGCATCCGTGGCGCTCCGACCGGACCGACTCCCGCCCGGCCTGGTGGCCCTGGCGCAGGACTGGCTCCACGGGCGCGGCCTGACCCCCGCCGTGCAGCTCGACGCCACCACTGACGCCGCCGACCGGGCCGTCAGGCCGCTGCTGCTCGCCGGCGGCACGGCGGCTTCGGTGGCGCTCACCCTCCCGAGCGTTGAGCCGACTGGCGGCCTCAAGCGGGTCATCCCAGGTCTGACGCGGGCGCTTCAGGCGGCCCTGCTGCCGCGTCTCGAGCTGCGTGCTGCGCCCGAGCTGGCGCTGCCGGGGCTGGCCCGCAACGACCTGCTGGACGAGCCGGCCGACCGGTTTCCCGCCGACTCGAACAGCCCGGTTCACTGGCGCGGCGATGAGCTGTACGTCTTCACCTCGGTGGGCTGGCCCCGGCTGGGCGGTGGGCCGTCGTTGGAGCAGCTGAGCGCTGGCTCGCGGGTGGTGATTCACGGCGAGCATGACGGCGACCAGATCAGCGGCATGCGCTGGATCGAAGCGACCTATCGCGCGGCCGATGGGACGCTCTACGGCTGGTACCACGAGGAGCCGTCGGGCGTGTGTGGCGACGATCCGTCGCTGCCCGATCCGCTGTTCGACGGACAGCAGCGGCTGCCGCTCGGCCAGCAGATGCCCGTGCGGCAGAGTCAGGAGCGGGGGCCGGCGTTGACTGCCCCACGCATCGGCGCCCTGCTCTCGGAGGACGACGGCGAGCACTGGCGCGACCTCGGCATCGTGCTGGAGGCGCCTTCCTGGGACGGCGCGTGCAGTACGGCCAATCGCTACTTTGCCGGCGGTGTCGGCGACTTCTCGGTGCTGGCCGACCGTGAGGAGCGCTACCTGTACGTCCTGTACACGTCGTTCGATCCTGAGATCGAGCAGCAGGGGATCGGGGTGGCGCGGATCAGCCGTGCGGACCTCGGCCAGCCGGTCGAGCGGGTCTGGCTCTGGACCGGCGACGACTGGCGCGCGCCGGGCCTCGGCGGGCGCGGCGCGATGGTCTACCCGGTCACGGTGGACTGGCACCGGGCGGACGCCAACGGCTTCTGGGGACCGACGGTTCACTGGAACACCTATCTCCAGCGGTACGCCGTCGTGCTGAACCGGGCCGGCGACGCCGAGTGGTCGCAGGCGGGGGCCTACGTGGCCTTCGCGGACCGCCTGGACGATCCGCTCTCCTGGACGGTCCCACAGCGTTTCCGCCAGGGCGGTGACTGGTACGCCCAGCTTATCGGGACCGACGCCGCGCGCCGGGAGACTGACAAACTGATCGGACGGCGGGCGCGCTACTTCGAGCGGGGCCTCTCGCAGCTTGAGGCGATCTTCCACCGCCCCGGCGAGTAGACAGGGCCGGGATACGGAGCCGAGCGGTGGCTGCAAAACGCACGTCATCGCGCTGGACGGCCCGTATACTTGAGGCCATGGTCAAGATTCCTGGCTGGCCAACTGGTGGCTCTGCGCCTGCGAGTGGCGCGGTCAGCGGCGTGGTCGAACGGGCGCGCCGGGCGGCCGGGCCGGAGATCGACGGGCGCAAAGTGCTCACGCGTTTCCTGGGTGTGGTGACGCGGGTGCCCCGCTACCTCCGTCTCGGCTGGGCACTGATGCGGGATCAGACCGTGTCCAGCACGGGGAAGGCGGCGCTCGCGGGCGGCCTTGCCTATGCCATCTCGCCCATCGACCCGGTGCCGGGGTTCATCCCGGTCCTCGGGCAGCTCGACGACCTGGCCGTGCTGCTGCTGGCGATCCGGGCCGCGCTCAAGAGCGCGCCGACCGAGGTGGCCGACCGTCACCTTGCGGACGCGGGCCTGTCCTGGGGGACGCTCGAACGGGATCTGGTGACCCTCCGCGCGACGACGATCTGGCTGGTGCGCCGTGGCGGTGCGCTCGCTGCGAAGGCCGGTCGAACGCTGCTCGGGCTGGCCTCGGAGCGGCTCCGCGAGGCGCTGCCCGGCCGGGTTGGCGGTGGCACGCCCAGGCAGGCCGCCGGCTGATGTCTTCGTCGCTCTCGCTCTCCGTCTCGGATGTCGAGGCGGCTGCCGGGCGCATCCGGCCGTACATTCGACGCACGCCGCTGCTCTCGCTGGCCCAGACGACCCGGGCGCGGCTGCCGTGGGAGGTGGTTCTCAAGTTGGAGAGCCTCCAGGTGACCGGCTCCTTCAAGCCGCGTGGCGCGCTCAACGCGCTGCTGACGCTGCCCCGCGCCGAGATCGCAGGCGGGGTGGTGACAGCCTCGGGCGGGAACCACGGGCTGGGGGTCGCCTACGCCGCGCGGACGCTCGGCGTGCCGGCCACCGTGTACGTCCCGAAGACGGCTCCCGCCGTCAAGCGTGAGCGGATCGCGTCGTGGGGCGCCGCGGTGCGGCTGGTGGGCACGGAGTACGCCGAGGCCGCTGAGGCAGCCCACGACGATGCCGAGCGGAACGGCAAGCCGTATCTCCACGCCTACGCCGACCCGCCGATCGTCGCGGGGCAGGGCACCGTGGCGCTGGAGTTTGTCGAGGATGCTGGCTCGCCCTGGCTCGACTACCTGCTGGTGGCCATCGGCGGCGGCGGGCTGATCGCCGGCATCGCGACGGCCGTCAGCGAGATGCCCTGGCTGACGGTGGTCGGCATCGAGCCGGAGGGCGCGGCCACCCTGCACGCCGCCTGGGCGGCCGGCGAACCGGCGGACATCCGCCGCCTTGACTCCTACGCCTCGGACGCCCTGGGGGCGCGCCGGGTCGGGGAGCTGAACTACGCCCTCGCGCGGCGGCATGTGGCGCGCGTCGAGCTGGTGACGGACGACGATATCCGGGCGGCGCAGCGCTTCCTCTGGGAAGAGGTGCAGCTCGTGGCCGAGCCGGGCGGCGCGGCGGCGCTGGCCGGCCTGCTGAGCGGCAAGGCGCGCATCCCGGAGGGCGCGCGCATCGGGGTGCTGGTCTGCGGCGGCAACGCCCGTCTCGAACAGGCTGGCTGGTAGCCGGCGCGACTGTGCTACTCGGCGAGCAGCTCGGTGCTACTCGGTGAGCAGCTCGGTGATGGTGACCAGCGAGTAGCCGGCGGCGCGCAGGTCGTCGATCAGGCGCGGCAGCGCGCCGGCCGTTGAGGTGACCGTCGTCGGGCTGTCGAAGTGCAGCACGACGATGGCCCCGTTGACGATGCGCTCCATCACGCGGGTGTAGACGCTGTCAGCGGTCGCCTCGCGGGTCCAATCCAGACTGTCCACCGTCAGGTAGATCGGGCGGTAGCCAAGCTCGGCGGCGATGCGGTGGACGCGGGCGTTGCGGTAGCCGGCCGATGCGCTCCAGAGCGGCCGGGTCGTCTTGCCCGTCACCGCGCTGATCGAGGCGTCGGCCCGCAGCAGATCCTCGCGGACGGCCGCATCCGAGACCGAGGTCAGGTCGAAGACGCTGTGCCCGTGGCTGGCGACCTCGTGGCCGTCGTCGGCGATGCGCTTCAGGATGTCCGGCCGCTTGTCAGCCCACCAGCCCAGCACGAAGAAGGTGGTTCGGTAGTTCTTCTCACGCAGCGTGTCGAGCATCGAGACGGCCGGCTCGCTGCCGGCCCCGACGTTGATGACCAGTGAGACGCGCGGCCGGCTCGGGTCGCCACGGACCACCTCGTCCTCACCCGGCTCGACGCTTCGGGCCGGAGCTGAGGCAGCCGGGCCGGTTGGCGCAGTGGCCGGCGGCGCCGGTGGGAAGATCGGCGGCGGGGCGGCCTCCTGCGCCTGGCCCGCGCCGGTTCCGAGCGCGGAGGTCAGCAGCACCAGCCCGACAAGGATGAGCAGTCGCCAGATCGAGGCGTTCGGAACGGTCTGTCCGGACATGCGGGCAGGATACCACGCTGGATATACTCCGAATATGCAGCTACTCCTGGCCGGGCCGCGCGGATTCTGCGCTGGCGTCTCCCGTGCGGTCGAGATCGTCGAGCGCGTTCTTGAGATCTACGGACCGCCCGTCTATGTGAAGCACGAGATCATCCACAACCATCAGGTGGTGGCCGATCTTCGCAATCGCGGCGCGGTCTTCGTCGAGACGCTGGACGAGGTGCCGGTCGGCAGCCCGCTGATCTTCTCGGCCCACGGCGTGCCGCCGTCGGACTGGGATCTGGCGAAGCAGCGCGGCCTCAAGGTCATCGACGCGACCTGCCCGCTGGTGACCAAGGTTCACCTGGAAGCGATCCGCTACGCGAAGCGCGGCTACCACGTCCTGTACATCGGGCATCGCGGCCATCCCGAGCCAATCGGCACCCTCGGCGAGATCGGTCAAGATCAGGGGACGCTGATCGAGACGCTTGACGAGGCGAACACGGTGACGGCGCCCGACGCGGAGAAGATCGTCGTGCTGACCCAGACGACGCTCTCGGTCCAGGACACCCAGGCGATCCTCGCCCGTCTCCGTGAGCGCTTCCCGAAGCTGGAGCTGCCGCCCACTGAGGACATCTGCTACGCCACCACCAACCGGCAGGCCGCCGTGTCCGAGCTGTCCGACACCGCCGATCTGGTCCTGGTGGTTGGCTCCAAGACCTCGTCCAACTCGAACCGGCTGGTCGAGACGGCCCGGGCGAAGGGCCGCGCGGCCTACCTCGTCCAGAGCGCCGAGGAGATCGACCCGTCCTGGCTGACGGACGTCAAGACGGTGGCCCTGAGCAGCGGCGCGTCCGCGCCCGAGTACCTGGTGCAGGAGACCGTCGCCCGCCTGCGCGCGCTGGGCGTCCAGCAGGTCGAGGAGCGGGTGATCGTAGCGGAGGACGTGTCGTTTCCGCTGCCGAAGGTGTTGCTCGACGTGGTCAAGGCGAACGGCGCGGCCCGTGATGCCTGACGACCGGCGCACGCCGATCGAGTCCGAGGTGGACGTCGCCGACGACGGCCCGGCTGATGCCGCCTCAGTCGATGCCGCTTCTGCCGCCGCCGCCGATGAGTCGCTCGCCTTCCCAAAGGTGAAGAAGCGGCGCCAGGGACCGTACGCCGCCGACGACTGCGGCGGCGAGCCGCCGGCCATGCTGCTCAAGGGCATCCACGAGTTCAATGCTGGCGAGTTCTTCGAGCAGCACGAGACGCTGGAGACGCTCTGGCGGCTGACCGAGTCCGACATCCGCTACCTCTATCAGGGCATCCTGCTGATCGGGGTCGGGTTCTACCACCTGGAGCAGGGCAACTTTCACGGGACGCAGGCGAAGCTCTCTGCCGGCATCGAGATGCTCGACTGGTTCAGGCCGACCTGTCAGCGCGTGGACGTGGCCGACCTGGTCGTGCGGGCGAGGCCGTGCCTGGAGCAGGTGCGGCAGCTCGGGCGGGACCGCCTGGGCGAGTTCGACCGGTCGCTGATCCCGAAGGTGAGACTGCTGGGCTGAGCCGCAGGGCGTCGCCTGGGGCAAGCCGCGAGCCGCAATGCGCCGCGGCTCCCGACGCGCCGAGCACTCGACGAGGGGCCGGTGGCCGCCCGGCCACCGGCCCCTCGTCGAGTGCTCGGCGCGTATTTGAGCGTGAGAGTGAGCGTGACAGAACTGCTTGCGGACTGCGACTGCGCGCGCGATCAGGAAAAGACGCCGAGCAGCCAGAGTAGGACGATCAGTCCCAGCGGAACTCCGAGCAGCCAGAGCACGATGAAGACCATCGCCCGGTCCTCCTGTTCGTAGAGCCTGGAGCCGTTCATCTGCGTACTCCCTCTCTACGCACAAGTCATGCCATGTCTGTCAGGAAGAACGATGCCACTCGTCAGACGGCTGTCCGAACGGGGACCGCCGTCTCATCCTCATCCTGCGCCTGTCGCTCGTCCAGGGTGACTGTGCTCCAGGCCTGCCGCAGCGTGACCAGCAGGGCCACGGACCAGAACCCGTAGGCGAGGGCGTACAGGGTGGCTTGGAGGGGAGCGATCAGGATGCTGGCCCAGATGGCGACGCCGCCGAGATGCGCGGCCCCGAGGCTCACCCACGAGCCACCCAGCCGGGGCTGCCCGCCTGGGTGCAGGAGCCATCCCAGCAGGCCGGGAACGAGCGCGTACCCCACCTGGGCAGCCCAGCCGAAGATCAGGGCCTGGGGCGCGGTCTGCTCGATGGTGGCTGCCGTCTCGCCGGCAATGCCTGACAGCACCATCGGGGCGACGAACAGCGGCGCCAGGAACCAGAAGTAGCCGGTCGTCAGGTGGAGGACACCGGGCGTCCAGGCGTGTCGGTCGCCGAGGAGCGGCCGGGCGACGGTCACCAGCAGCCAGACGGTGCTCGTCAGGTACAGCAGGATGCCGACCACGTTGAGCGGCATCAGGCCGGTCCACGGTGCGAGAACCAGCAGCAGCCCGCCACTGCCCATGATCGCCGCCAGCTTTGCAGTTGGGCGCGGACGGAGCGGCTGGCGGCCGGTGAAGGTTGGCACGAGGTCGAGCAGCAGCCCGGCCACGGTCAGCCCGAGGAAGCCGAAGACGTTCGCGTGGATGTGGGCTTCGAGCGGGACGGCGATGCGGAGCGGCTCGGCCCAGCCGTTCCAGAGCCCGCTGCCGATGACGATGCCGACGAGTAGGAACCCCAGCCCGAGCAGGTAGAAGGGCCGTCCGGCCGGGTCCGTGCCGTCCGATGGCGGCGCCAGGGCGCGCAACTGGTTGATGAGCAGCACAGCGGCGGCGAAGATCAGCGCGCCGCCGCCGACGATCAGCGGCCCGTTGATCGGGGGGATGGCGACGAGCAGGGTCAGCAGGCCGGCATTGAGGGTGAGCCAGATGTCCCAGCGGATAGCAGGCGCGCGGCAGCCGGCCCGCCGGCTGACGAGCAGGGGCGTCAGCCCGAAGACCGTCTCGGCGAGGATACCCAGGGTCAGCAGGTGGACCCGCAGCCAGCGGATGCCGCTGAAGGCTGGTGCGAGGCCAAGACTGATCAGGGCGGTCTCGACTGCTGCGAGCGCGGCCAGCGCCACGAAGAGGGCCGCCATCAGGAGAAAGGGGTTGAGCGTCATGGCGTCTGCCGTCCGCTTCAGGATGCTGTCAGTGTCGGCGGTCCTGGCCCACGGCGTCCTTGCCGTGGAACAAAGAAGGCGGTGGAAAGGGCTGCCTTCGCCTATGGGCCGGCGGCCGGCCCATTGTTAGTGGCGGCGCCAATGGCGGCGCGCTGTTGGCCCGAGCGTACCGTTGGCTCGGCGTTGGGAACGGCCGGGGGGTCCGAGCCGGCGATGACGGCCAGCGCTTCGGCGTCCAGCAGGGTGATCCGCTGGCGTCCCCCCGCGACGATGTGCCGGCGCGACCAGTCGCTGACGGTCCGGCTGGCCGTGCTGAGCGTCGTGCCCGCCAGCTCCGCCAGATCCTGGCGGGTGAGCGCCAGCTCGATGCCGCGCGGGACGACGGTCCCGAACTTCTCCGAGAGCCGCAGGATCGTCCGAGCGAGCCGCCGGTCGACTCGCTCGACGCGCAGGTCTTCGATGCGAGCCGCCGCCTCGGCCAGCCGCAGCCCTTGCTCGCGGATGACGGCCAGGGCGAAGTCCGGCTGCGAGCGGAGCAGCGCCATCATCTCGTCTGCCGGCAGCCGCAGGACGACGGCATCGCCCTGCGCCATCGCGCTGGCGGGATAGGAGGCTGCGCCCCAGCCGCCGGCCGCCCCGAAGATCTCGCCCGGCGTGATCAGGCGGACGATGGCTTCGCGGCCGTCCTCGGTCTCGCGGATCAGCTTGATACGGCCGGCCCCGAGCAGGCTCATCGCCTGGGCCTGCTCGCCGGCCCGGAACACCAGCTCGCCACGACTGTAGGCGCGCACGTGCAGGCGCGCGGCAATCTGCGCCAGGATCGCCGGCGGGATGTCGTGGAACAGGCGCACGCCAGCCAGGAACCTGGCGCGGCCCTCGGGATCCCAGGTCGGACCATCCTCACGACGATCTGCTGGCGGCATGCTGTCTGTGTCCACGCGCCTCTCTGCGGGGCAGCGCACAGATCGCCGTGCGCGTTGTGCCTGCATGGTATCCGGTAGCCCGAGTGCGTGACCGGCCGACGATCGTATGTGCTCTCTGCCTCGCTCGTGCCAAGCTGGCGCGTCCGTGGTCAGGCGATCGACCCGCGCACTGTCAGCCGGATGTCAGTCAACAATGGCCATTGCGCCGCTGGGCGATGCCTAGACTGACTGTAAGCGATGGGCCGTGCTGATCCCGGACCGGCCCATCGCTCCGGGCCAGCATCTGGCCTGTCTCCCCGACATTCCCGCGGCGCTCGGCCTCCGATGGCGGCCCACCGGGGCGAGCGCCGCGATCTCCGGAGGCCCACACCATGCAGCAGGCAGACCGGTCGCCAACGGCGGCCCCGACCCGTGCGGGTGTCAGCGCCGCGCCGAGCATCTCGGTGGTGCTGCCAGCCTACAACGAAGCCGGCATCGTCGAGCAGACGGTGCTAGATGTGGATGTCGTGCTGCGCGCCCTCACCGACGACTACGAGATCATCGTGGTGGACGATGGCTCGCGCGACGACACCCGCGTCGTCCTGATGGAGCTTATCGAGGCCGCGCCGGAGATCCCCCTGCGTGCCGTCGTCCACGAGCGCAACCAGGGGTATGGCGCGGCGCTCGCCAGCGGCTTCGACGCCGCCACCAAAGAGCTGATCTTCATGACCGACGCCGACGGCCAGTTCGACGTGGTCGAGCTTGGGCGGTTCCTGCCGGCGCTCGATCCGTCCATCGACATGGTGATCGGCTGGCGGGAACAGCGGGCCGATCCGCCGATGCGCCTGCTGAATGCCTTCGGCTGGAAGCTGCTGGTCAACGGCCTGTTCGGCTACACCGCCCGGGATGTGGACTGCGCGTTCAAGCTGTTCAGGCGGCGCGTCTGGCAGGGCGTCACGGTCCACGCCCGTGGCGCGACGTTCAGCGCCGAGCTGTTGATCAAGGCCCGCCGCCTGGGGTTCCAGATGCGGGAGCTGCCGGTTCGGCACCTGCCCCGGACGGTCGGCAGCGCGACGGGCGCCCGCCCGGATGTTATCCTCCGCGCGTTTCGCGAGCTGTTTCAGCTCTGGCGGCACCTCGACGACGAGCTGGCCGACGACCGCGCGGCGCTGGCTGGCCGCGCACCCGCTGCCCGACAGCGGTCCGCGGCCTAGTCAACGGGAGCCGCCCTGATGATCCGAACATCCGCGCTGACCCTGGCGCGCTCGCCGCTGGCCGCCTTGCTCGGCGAGCGCGGCCGGCTGCTCCGCTTCGCCATGACCGGCGGCGTCGCTGCGCTGACCCAGCTCCTGCTGCTGGAGCTGTTCGCCGCACGTGGGATGCCGTCCCTGGCGGCCAATGCCCTGGCGTTTCTCCTGGCTGCGCAGGTCAACTTCTGGCTCAGTCAGCTCTTCACCTGGCGTGACCGGGGCGACGATCTCACCGCGGCGAGCGTGGCGACGCGGCTGGCCCGCTTTCATGGGGGTATTCTTGGCACGGCGTTCCTGAACATGGCCGTCTTTGCGATGACGGTCACGGTCCTGCCGCAGGGGCTGGCCGCCATCCTGGGCATCCTGGCGGGCGCGGCCGGCAACTACGTCCTGGGCGACCGCTTCGTGTTCCGGGCTGGGCGTCGTCGGACGCCGCGGCAGCAGGTGGAATCTTGGAATGCGGGTGCTCGGGAGATGAGGGCGGTGATTGGAGCGCGGGCCGGCGAGGGGAGCATGGCGCGCGCGGTGGCGGCCCCCGACCAGCCGCCGGTGGTTCCGCCGCCGAGCGCCGTGAGCGCCCCGGCTGACGCGCTGCCCGACGCCGCCCGCTCCGGGCGCGATCCGGATGCGGCTGCTCGCCCTGACCGCTCGGCGCTCTGGGCCGGTCTCGGCATGGCCGGTGTGCTGCTGCTGGCGGCCGTGCTCTACTGCTGGAACCTCAGCCGCAACGGCTGGGGCAACGAGTACTACACGGCTGCAGCCCTGAGCGGCGCGGTCAGCCGGAAGGCGTTCTTCTTCGGGGCGCTCGATCCTGGCAGCTTCATCACGGTGGACAAGCCGCCGGTGGGCGTCTGGGTCCAGTCGCTCTCGGTGCGGCTGTTCGGCCTTTCCTCGTGGAGCGTGCTGCTGCCGCAGGCGATGCTGGCCCTTGGGACGCTGCTGGCCGTCCTCACGATGACGCGGCGGCAGTTTGGTGGGCCAGCGGCGATCCTGGCCGGCCTGGTGCTGGCGCTGACGCCGGTGACGGTGGCGGTGGCGCGGGTCAACCTGCCCGACAGCGCGCTGATTCTGGCGATGACCCTCGGTGCGTGGGCCACGCTGGTCTCGATCCGGCGCGGGCAGCTGCGCTACCTGCTGCTCGGCGTGGCGATGATCGGCGTCGGGTTCAACGCCAAGATGCTCCAGGCGTTCGTGGTGGCCCCGGCGGTCTTCGGCACGTACCTACTGACGGCCCCCGGCGGCCTGCTGCGTCGGGTCTGGCACCTGACGCTGGCCGGGCTGATGCTGCTCGGCGTCTCGGCGTCGTGGATGCTGGTGGTGGACAGCATTCCGGCCCAGTCCCGACCGTACATCGGCGGCAGCTCCGACAATTCGGTGCTGGAGCTGACGCTCGGCTACAACGGGCTGGGTCGCGTCTTCGGGCAGGGGCTGGCGCGCGGCAGCAGCACGACCGAGGTCGTGACACGCGTCGTCGGACGGCTGCTGCCAACCGAGGCAGACCAGAGTGGGACGATTGGCGTGGCGACCGGGCCAAATGGCGTCACAAACGGCGGCCCTGGTGGTGGCCCGGGCGGCCCTGGTGGTGGTGGCCCGGGCTTCGGTGGGCAGCCCGGCATCCTCCGCCTCTACAACGAGCAGCTTGGTGGGCAGATCGGCTGGCTGCTGCCGCTGGCCGCTGCTGGCCTGCTGGCCGGGCTGGTGGCCACTGCCCGCCGCCCCCGCACCGATCCGGCACGGGCGTGGTATCTCCTCTGGGGCGGCTGGCTGGTGACCCACGCGGTCGTGTTCAGCTTCGCCTCAGGCATCCTGCATCCGTACTACACCTCGGCCCTCGGCCCGAGCGTGGCGGCGCTGGCTGGCCCTGGTGTGCTGGCCCTCTGGCAGGGGTATCGCCGACGCTGGTGGCTCGCGCCGTGGCTGCCCCTCGCGCTGGCCGGCACGGCGGCCGTCTGCGTGCTGTTGGTGTCGCGCAGCACGTGGCTGCCGTGGCTCGCCCCGGGCATTGTCGGCGCGGTGGCGCTCGGCGGGGCGCTGTTGCTGCTGGCGCGGGTGATGCGGCATGCGGTCGGTCGGTCGGTGGCGCTGGCCGGTCTGACCGTGGCGCTGGTGGGCGTGCTGGCCGGGCCGGCCGCCTGGGCAGTGACGCCGCTGAACGGCTCCGGGATGACGGCCAACCCGCAGGCGGGACCACAGGACTCATTTGGGTTCGGGCGGGGCGGTCCGGGGGGCGGTCCTGGCGGCCCACCGCCGGGCCTTGCGCCGCCGCAGGGCGGGCCGGGGCCGGGCGGGCCGGGGCAGGTCGGCATGGGGCCGGGGTTCCGTCAGGGCCGTAACGGCGGCGCGAACGGCCCCGTTGATGGCCCGCAGGACGCCGCCCCGCGGGGTGGTGTGCCGGCGGATGGTGGCTTCCCTGGCGCTGGCGGCCCGCCCGGACCGGGCGGTCCTGGCGGTCCGGGCGGGCGCGTCAGCCAGCCGATCCTGCAGTATCTGCTGGCGAATCGTGGCTCGGCAGAGTATCTTGTGGCGGTCAACAGCGCGATGGCGGCCTCGCCGATCATCCTCGAGACGCGGTTGCCGGTGATCGCGATGGGTGGCTTCAGTGGTGGCGACCCGGCCCCGACGGCTGCCGGGCTGGCCGATCTGGTCAGCAGCGGACGGTTGCGCTTCGTGATGCTGGGCGGGCGCGGCGGCCCGGGCGGCGGTCCTGGCGGCCCCGGTGGTGGCAACGAGCGCACCACCTGGGTGCAGGCGCACTGCTCGGTGGTCGATCCCTCGGTCTACGGCGCGGCGGCGTCGGAGCCGTCGAACGGCGACGGCCCGGTCGGCCGGGTCGGTGAGCAACTGTACGATTGCGCGCCGCCAGCAGCCGCCGGGGGGTGACGAGGTTTGAGGGCCTTTCCCCACACGTTCAGGACCGCGCCCACGCCCTGCTCGCCGGTCAGGGGACGACCGGGAAGTAGCCGAAACCGTCGCCGATGAGCTGCGCGAGGTAGGCCGTGTCCCGGAACTCGTTCGGCGCGACGTAGTACGCAAGGCTGTAGCCGAAGCAGACGTCCCCTCGGCACTGGCCCTCGTGCGGGAAGCGCCTCAGCATCGGGTCGGTCGAGGGCAGGAAGCGCAGCACGACCTCGTCCGCCACGATGTAGACGAACACCTCAAACGGACTCGGGTTTGGCGTCTCAGTCATGGTCCGGCGGCCAATCAGGGTCCCGCTGACGACGCCCGTCACGTCGGGGGCCAGCAGCGGTGGATCGAGCGGGCAGGGTGTTCCGATCAGGTGGGCCGTGCCCGGTACCTGTGGCTGCTTCGCTCGACGCCGCGCCTCGCTGATGGCCAGCGCCATCTGGGTCGTCAACTGCTCGGGATTGGGTCGCCGCCCGCTGGCATCCTGGACGCACACGGCGAAGCGGGGACGCCTGGGGGCCGCCTGACTCGCGCCGGGTGCGCCCAGCGCGGAGGACGTTGCCAGCGTCTGCACGGTGGCCGTCACCTGCGTCGCAATGGTCCGTCCGTCAACGGCCTCGTAGGCGAGATCGGTCGGCGGCTCCAATCGACCGAATCCGCCAGTGAAGCCGTCTCCCGCGAGCCACTGCCCGAGCACCGCCGCCACCGCGACGGCCCCTGCCAGCAGGATGCCCGGCCAGAGCAGCCCTCGTATGGCGGGCACGGGCTACCGTGCTGACGTGGCGGCGTCCGGCGGGCTGGCCTGCGCTTCGGCGCGCAGCAGATGCTTCTGGATCTTTCCGACCGAGGTGCGCGGGAACTCCGTGCGGAACTCGACGAACTGCGGCACGCGGAACTTCGCGAGCCGCTCGGCGCACCAGCCGATCAGGTGCTCCTCGGTGATGGCAAGGCCGGGCCGCGGGATGACAAAGGCCTTGATCGCCTCGTCGCGGATCGGGTCGGGCACGCCGACCACCGCCGCGTCGAATACGGCGGGATGCGCCTTCAGCACCGCCTCGACCTCGCTCGCCGCGACATTCTCGCCCGAGCGCTTGATCATGTCCTTGGCCCGGTCCACGAAGTAGACGTAGCCGTTCTCGCCCACGCGGGCGTTGTCGCCGGTCCAGAGCCAGCCATCGCGGATCGCCTCGGCAGTGGCCTCGGGGTTCTTGAAGTACCCCTTCATCAACGAGACGCCCGGCTCGCCCCGCACCAGGATCTGCCCGACCTCGCCGTCCGGCACGTCGTGGCCGTGCTCGTCCACCAGCCGCACCTGCCAGCCCAGGCCCGGGAGGCCAACCGACATGTTGTCGCGCGGGTAGTCGAGCGGGTTCGCCAGCGGGTGGCCTAGTTGCTCCGTCATGCCGTAGATCTGGAGCAGCGGCGCGCCGAAGCGCTGATCCCACTCGGCGAGCTGGGCCTCGGTGACGTTCTGCGCGAAGATCACGAGCCGCAGCCGATGCTGTCGGTGCGTCGGCGAGTGCGGCTGCCCGAGCAGCATCCGCATCGGCGCGGCGAACAGGCTGCCGAGCGTGCAGTCGTAGCGCGTGGCCTGCATGAAGTAGCGGCTGGCGCTGAAGCGCTCCACGATCGCGATGCTGCCGCCCACCAGCAGGGCTGGCATGGTGCAATAGTACTGGCTGTTGCCGTGGAAGAAGGGCAAGACGGTCAGCCAACGATCGTCTGGGGCGGCCCGCAGCTCCCGCGCGACGCACTCGCCGACGTGGATATAGTTGGCGTTGGTGATCAGGCAGCCCTTCGGCTTGCTGGTCGTGCCTGACGTGTACAGGATCGCGACCTCGTCCTCGGGGCGCGGCTGGTGTGGGACTGGCTGGTCCGGGGCGGCCTCGCGCAGCCGGTTGTAGCTGCGCGCCCGCCCGAGATCGGTCATGGTCCGGCAGACCAGCAGGTTGCGGACATTCGGGCAGCGCGGCAGCAGCTGCTCAGCCACCTCCAGCAGCGGCGGCTCGGTGCCCTCCGTAACAAATGCCACGCTCTCGGAGTGGTTGACGAGGTACTCCAGCTCGTCGAGCGAGGACAGCGTGTTGACCGGCACGATCACCGCGCCGCACATGGCCGCACCGAACCACAGCTCTAGGAATTCCAGGCTGTTGGTCAGGTGCAACGTGACCTTGTCGCCGGGCCGCACGCCGAGATCGGTCAGGACGTGGGCGGCCTGACGGGCGCGCCGCTCGAAGTCGCCGAAGGTGACCTGCACCACCGAGCCATCGGCGGCCTCAAAGATGATCCAGGTCCGGTTGGGATGCCGCCGGACCTTCGCTTCCAGCTCGCTACGCAGGGTGCGCGGCCCGACAACGCTCAACGTCCGCATGGCGCGCACAGTGTAGCAGGATCGGGGTGCGATGGCCCCGAGCGTCTACGAGGCTCGCGCCCGCCGGGCTGTGCCTGATGCCGACGTCGTCGCCTGTCGGACGGCCGCCAGGATCGCGGGGGCGGCGCTGGCCGGATCGGCGGCGTCTACCTGGATCACCGTCAGGCGCTCGTCGTTGCGCTGAAGCCAGGTGTCGAGCAGGTGCATCTCGTCCACCTTCTCCCGGGGGATCGGGAGCTGTGCGCTGGCCGCACTGTCGCCGTAGATCATGCCGAGCGCCCGCTCGACGGTCACCTGGCGCGTCTGGCGGGTGACGCGAGCCTGCCCCGCCAGTTGGCCGCGCCGAATCCAGAACACCTCGCGGGCCGCGCTCTCGACGGACGGCGCGACGATGGCGAGGTTGCGAGCCGCCACACTCTGCAGCCGCCGCTGGACGTTGACGACGTGCTCGAATGCGCGGATCTGGTCCCGCAGGCGGGCTGCGTCCTCAAAGCGAAGGTCTTCGGCGAGGGCGTCGCGCCGTGCCACCAGCTCGGCCAGGACCGTCTCGTCGGCGCCCTGGAGCGCGCCGAGGGCCCGTTCAACGGCCGCGCGGTAGGCGACGCCGTCCACCGCCCCGACGCATGGCCCCAGACACTTGCCCAGGTCCAGCAGCGCGCACGCCGACATCCCCTCCTTGAGCGGCTCGCTGCACTGGCGCAGGCCAAGCTGCTCGGTCAGGAGATCGACAGCGCTGGCCACAGCCCCACGCCGGCGGAACGGCCCGAGCAGGATGCCCTGGTCGGATGGCGACTCGCGGGTGTACTCCAGGCGCGGGTGCGGGTCAGCCGTGTTCACCTGGATGAACGGGTAGTCACGGTCGTTGCGCTGCTGCTGGTTGCCCTCGGGGAGGTAGCGCTTGATGAGACGCGATTCGAGGAACAACGCTTCAAGCTCGGAGCCGGTCGGGATGCCCTCCACGTCCACGATCCGCGAGAGGTGGCGGCGCAGGCGCGGCTGATCGGGGCTGCCACCGCGCAGATGCTCGCGGACCCGCTGGCGGACGTGGACGGACTTGCCGATGTAGACGACATGCCCGTCAGCATCCTTGAGGATGTAGACGCCGTTCCCAGACGGCAACGCCTGGATGACGCTCTCGTCCACGCCGCGCGGGCGCTTCCCGACGGGGCTGCCCTGGAGCGCCAGTAGATCGTCCAGGCGTTCGACGCCACGCTCGGCCGCAAGGTCCAGGAGGCGCAGGAGCACCAGCGCCGTCGCCTCGGCATCCCCGAGCGCGCGGTGGCGGTTGCTGATCTTGATGCCGAAGTAGGACGTCAGGGCGTCCAGCCGGTAGCTCGGCAGGCGCGGCAGCAGCCGGCGGGCCAGCCGCAGGGTGCAGAGCTTCGGGAGGGTCAGCTTCTGGCCCAGGCGGGTGTAGGCGTGGCGCAGGAACGCCTCGTCGAAGCTGGCGTTGTGGGCGACCAGCGGCCCCTCGCCGAGCGCTGCCTGGACATCCGCCGCGATCTCCGGGAACGTCGGCTTGCCGCGCACCATCCGCGCGTCGATGCCCGTCAGCCGGGTGATGAACGCCGAGATCGGGGCGCGCGGATCGACCAGCTGCGTGTACCGATCCACGATCTCCGCGCCAACGACCTTGACGACGGCGACCTCAAGGATGCGGTCGTAGATGGCGCTCGCGCCGGTCGTCTCCAGGTCAACCACCGAGAACGTCAGCGGTGCGGTGGCGTCCTGGCCGTCGGTCCAGAGCTGCGTGTGCGGCAGCCCATCCAGCGCGGAGCCGTCAAGCGGGTGCAGCGCGGAGCGAGGTGGGCGCGTGGGTTGCCGTGGCACGATCGCCGCCGATCCCTGGGGCGGACTCCGACCACCAGCCGGTGGCGGGGAGACGATCATACGTTCGGCCCAGGCTCGACGTAACGACCGCATCACGGCGTTTCGGGCAGACCATCGTCCGCGCGTCACAACGACTGCCCGGAGTGGGGCGTCGCGGGAAGGGCTACGGCAGTACGAAGTGCAGCACCCAGCTGAACAGCCAGCCCATCGCCACGCAGGCCGGGATCGTCACGATCCACGCCGTCACGATGTTGCCGGCCACGCCCCAGCGGACGGCCCGGCGGTTGCCCGTCGCGCCGACGCCCATGATGGTGCTGCTGATGACGTGGGTGGTGGAGATCGGGATGCCGAGGCGCGTCGCCAGCTCGATGATCGTCGCGGCCGTCGTCTCGGCGGCGAAGCCGTGAATCGGTTTCAGCTCGACGATCTTGTGGCCCATCGTCTTGATGATCCGCCAGCCGCCGGAGGCTGTGCCCAGGCCCATCGCCGTCGCCGCCGCGACGATGACCCAGAGGGGGACTTCCCAGTTGTCGCCGGTCCAGCCGTAGTAGGCCGCCAGCGACATCGTGATGACGCCCATCGTCTTCTGCGCGTCGTTGCTGCCGTGGCTGAACGCCATGTAGAGCGACGACAGCAGCTGGGCCCGGCCGAAAAAGCGGCTGACGAAGCTCGGGTGCATCCGCGCGAAGATCTGGAACAGCAGCACCATGAACAGGAAGCCCGAGGCCAGGCCGAGCATCGGCGAGGTGATCAGGCCGGCCAGGACTTTCTCGATGCCGACCCAGCCCAGGACGCCCATCCCGCCGGAGGCGATGCCGGCCCCGACGATGCTGAACACCAGCGCATGGCTCGAGCTGGAGGGGATGCCGTAGTACCAGGTCACCAGATCCCAGACGATGGCCGAGAGCAGCGCCGAGATCACCAGCTGCTGCGTGACCGCGCCCGGCTCGATGATGCCCTTGCCGACCGTCGTGGCGACCGCTGTGCCCGAGAGCGCCCCGACGAAGTTGAGGGTTGCAGCCATCAGGATCGCCTGCACCGGCGAGAGCACGCGAGTTGCGACTACTGTTGCGATGGCATTGGCGGTATCGTGAAACCCGTTGACGTAGTCGAATGCCAGCGCGAGAACGATCACCGCGAGTAAGATCGCGAACGCTGTGTCCATACTGGTGTTTGGAGACTCCCCGTCGTGTGAAGCGGCGTCAAGAGAAGAATGCCGCGTTCAGTGTGCGGTGTGCGAGTCGCTGGTGGCCATCTTCGGCGTTCCAACGGGCCCTGGCAGTCGGCGCAGCGCAATCGTGACGGCGGCGTAGCGGTCCGAGGGCCGGGGCCTGCGACGACGGTCCTGACCGGCAGCGCAGGATGGGTGTCTAGCGGCCGCCGGCGGATGCGTCGGTCCGCCCGTGTGCCTGGATCGATTGCACGACGGCCTGCGCCGCGACCTCGTGGCCGTGCTCGGTCCAGTGCCCGTCCTTGCGGAAGATCACCGGCGGCGCGCCCCGCTCGACCTCGGCGCGGAAGACCGGGCGCAGGTCGAGCATCTGGATCTGGTGGCGTGCTGCGATCTCGGCGAGGCGTTGGTTGGGCGCGTCCGGGCTGAACCGCCGCCGGGCCTGATCGCCGGTCCCGACAAGCTTCGGCCAGAGGTCGTCGTAGGTCTGCCACTCGGACGGTGAGAGCACCACCAGCAGCGGCACGCCGGCCGTGTCAGCCGTCTCCTGGACCTTCGCCAGCAACGCCTCGGTGATCTCCCAGGCGCGCGTCCAGTCCTCGCCGGTCTCGTTGAGGTAGACCTCGCGCTCGGCGTCCAGCGTGGGGACCACGGCGCCCTGTGCGCGTGCCACATCCTTGCCGATCCACCACAGCTCCAGCGCCGTGAACACAACGGAGGTGTTCCGCAGGAACGTCCGCGGCCCAGACCACGCCTCCTCGGGCGGCGCCTGGAACGGGAGCTGTTCCAGCTGTCCATTGCGGAGCACGAAGAACGGCCGGCGATCCGTGGAGCGCTTCCAACGCTTCGCCACGTCGATGCTGTTGTCGGCGGCGTCGTTGGCGATAGTGACCACCAGGACGATGGCATCTGGCTGGTAGGCCAGCCCCGCCCGCTGGAGGAACAGCAATTGCTGGCCGGTCCCGAAGCCGGCCACACCGGCGTTGACCGTCTCGACGCGCCGCCCCCCGGCCACGGATGTCAACTCGTCGCGGAGCCGCGCCGCCATCGTCCGGTCCTCGGCGACCTGCGCCCCCTCCACCACCGAATCACCGAGGATCAGCGCCCGGAAGGTGTTGGGCGGCTTCGGCACGCTCACCTCGGGTCCGCGCAGGCCCTGGGTGTTGAACTTCACGAAGCTCGTGAACTCTTCGGTGCGGACCCAGCCACTCACTCCGGGAGTGTGGAAGAAGCCGTATACCGGGTGGTACGCCTGAAACCGGGCCATCGTCAGGTCGAGCGGGACGTTTGGTCCGGCG
Organism: Chloroflexota bacterium; assembly: GCA_020850535.1. Taxonomy (NCBI): domain Bacteria; kingdom Bacillati; phylum Chloroflexota; species Chloroflexota bacterium. The sequence continues at coordinate 24,320 of JADZEM010000097.1, read as the reverse complement.
ACTCGGAACGCGGTCTCGACGCAAACCGCGCCGAGCACCAATCCGATCAGCACCAGCAGGAATCGCGCGGTCAACCGACGCATGGTGAGGGTGTAGTATACCGGCGGCGTGAGAGGGCGCGGGGCAGTTGAAGCTCCGCTGACGATGGGTCTGCGCGCGATGATGCTGGCGCTCGATATCGGCGGGACGAAGATCGCGGCCGGGCTGGTGAGCCCGTCCGGCGTGGTGCTGTGCGCCGACCGACGGCCCTCGCAGGCGCGCGGCCCGGCCGATGCGCTGTTCGCCGACGTGGTCGATCTGGCCGAGCGGGTGCTGGCGGCAGGGCGGGTCCGGGCCGCCGACCTCGACGGTATCGGCGTCGGATGCGGCGGCCCGATGCGCTACCCGGAAGGCCGCGTCTCGACGCTCAACATCCCGGCCTGGCGCGACTTCCCGCTTCGCGAGCGGCTCGCGGATCACTTCAGTTGCCGGGTGGTCGTGGACAACGACGCCAAGGCGCTGGTGCTGGCCGAGGCCTGGATCGGGGCGGGCCAGGAGGCGCGCTGCCTGATGGGGATGACCGTCTCGACGGGCGTCGGCGGCGGTATCGTCGTGGACGGACGGCTGCTACACGGCGCGAGCGGCAACGCCGGTCACATCGGGCACGTCATCGCCTTCCGCGACGGCCCGCCCTGCGAGTGCGGCGCGCTCGGGTGTGTGGAAGCGGTGGCGTCAGGGACGGGGCTGGCGAAACGGGCCAGGGCTGCCCGGCGTGAGGGCCTGCTGCCAGGCTTGCCGCCCGAGCCGACCGGGGCCGACGTGGTCGCGGCTGCACGGGCCGGCGAGCCGACAGCCAGCCGGCTGGTGGAAGAGGCGGGCATCGCGGTTGGGCGTGGGATCGCCGCGGCCGCTGTGCTGCTCGATCTGGACCGTGTCGCGATCGGTGGAAGCGTGGCGCTCGGGGCCGGCGAGCTGTTCCTGGGGCCGCTGCGACGCACGCTGGCCACCGAGACGCGGATCAGCTTCATGGTGGGAAGTGAGGATCGGGTGGTGCTCTCGTCGCTCGGGTCGGACGGCCCGTTGGTGGGCGCGGCTGCGTTGCTGCGGAGCAGCACCAGCGCCGGAATGCCTCAGGTGCGAGAGGGCGTGCTGTGGTAGATCGCGCCGATCCCCCGCCCCCAGTGCCGCCTGCCACGGGCAAGCGACTCAACGTCGTGGTCGGGGCGGCCCGCCGGCCGTTGAACCGCGCGTACCGCCGTGCGAGGCCGCATCCGCCTGCCAGCTCCCCTGAGCGAGTCGAGCCGCGCCTCGGTCGGCAGCGCTTGCTGACGGCGCTCAATCGGCTGATCTCGTCGTCGCTGGACATGGACGACGTGCTCAAGGCGATTGCCCAGGCGGCGGCGACTCTCATGGGCGCAGCCGTCGCCTCGTTCTGGGTGACGGACGAGGAGAGCCGTACCCTGGAGCTGCGGGCGTTCTCGAACGAGATCGTCGGGGCCGGCCAGACGTTCCGCAAGGCTCGCTACGGCGTGGGCAGCGCCGGCTGGGTGGCCGAGCATCGCCAGCCGATGCAGGCTGACAACGTCTTCGTGGATGGGCGGGTCGGTGGGCTGGACTGGTACCGGCAGCATGGCCTGGTGAGCGCGTACACCACGCCCGTGATGAGCGATGACCGGGTGGTCGCGGTCCTCTCTCTCAACGGCCGGCAGGCGTTCCGGTTCAGCCCCTACGACTACAGTCTGCTGGATGGGCTGGTCGCGCAGGCCGCCGCCGCCATCCGCAACGCCCGTCTCTTCGAGGCCGAGGCGGCGGCCTCCAGGGCGGCGCGTGCCGCTGACCGGGCGAAATCTGAGTTTCTGGCGATGATGAGCCACGAGATTCGGACGCCGCTGAACGGCATCCTCGGCAGCGCGGAGCTGCTCGCGACCGATCAGATCGCCCCCGATCAGCATGATCTGGTGCAGACGATCATCACCAGCGGCGAGCTGCTGTTGGCCATCGTGAACGACGTGCTCGACTTCGGCAAGATCGAGTCTGGGCGCATGGACTTCGAGTCGCTGCCGTTCGCCCTCGGCGAGACGATCCAGACGGTTGTCGAGCTGAATCGGGCTGCCGCGCAGGCCCGGCAGCTCACGCTGGTGACGGCGCTGGCCCCGACGCTGCCACCGCTGGTCGTGGGCGACGCTGGCCGGCTGAGCCAGGTGCTTGGCAACCTCGTGAACAACGCCGTGAAGTTCACAGAGACGGGCGAGGTGCGGGTCCAGGTGGGAGCGCAGGCGGATGGCCCCGCTGCCGTAGTGCTGTCGGTCAGCGTCTCGGACACGGGCATCGGCATCTCACCGGAGATCCAGAGGTCGCTCTTTCAGGCGTTCGTGCAGGCTGACAGCTCGACGACGCGACGGTTCGGCGGCACCGGACTTGGCCTCGCGATCTCGAAGCGGCTGGTGGAGCTGATGGGCGGCGAGATCAGCGTCACCAGCGCGCCGGGCGAGGGCAGCACCTTCCGTTTTACGGTCCGCCTCGCGCTGCCGTCGGCTGTACCAGATTCGCTGCTTCCCGCGACGGCGCCGGCCGGCGCCGTCGCGGGAAGCAGCGGCCCCCCCGACACATCGACGGATGGGCTGCTGCGCGGGCGCGTGCTGCTGGTCGAGGACAACTTCATGAACCAGCGCGTGGTGACGATGATGCTCGAACGGCTGGGCTACGGGCTGGACATCGTGGACAACGGGCTGGCGGCCATCGACGCCGTCTCCACACGCTCGCCCTACGACTTGATCCTGATGGACTGCCACATGCCAGAGCTGGACGGCTTCGAAGCCACGCGGCGCATTCGCCAGCTCGCCGTTCCCGGAGCAAAGACGCCGATTGTCGCCCTGACGGCGAACGCCTTCCCAGCGGACCGGCAGCGCTGCCTGGACGCCGGCATGGACGACTACATGGCAAAGCCGATCTCGTATGAGGTCTTCGCGCAGACGGTCCGCCACTGGCTCGAACGGACGTGACGGACCGCGTCCCGTGATCCAGCCCGAGATTCGGCCGCTGCTCGACGGCGAGATCCCGGCCGCCGCCGCGATGCTGGCCGAGGCGTTCGCGGACGACCCACTCACGGGCTTGCTGTCGCCGGACCCGTCGAAGCGGGCGTCGAAGGCACGCTGGTACTTCTCAGCCATCGCGCGGTATGGGCTGGCGTTCGGGGAGGTCTGGGCCGTGGACAGCCTGGACGCGGTGGCGATCTGGTGGGCGCCGCCATTCGTCATGCCGAGCGCCGCGCGGGCATCCTACGTGGGCTTTGACGAGGGGCCGGCCGTGCTCGGCATCGACGTGTGGGAGCAGTCGCTGGAGATCGGCTGGATGGTCGGAGACGTCCACGCGCAGGCGATCTCCGAGGCGCACTGGTACCTGAACATCCTGGGCGTGCGGCCCGAGCGGCAGCGGACCGGCCTGGGCAGCGCGCTGCTGGCGTCGATGCTGGCAAGGCTCGACATGGCCGGCCTGCCGGCCTACCTGGACACCGGCCGCACCGAGAATGTCGCCTACTACGAGCGTCACGGCTTCCGGCTGGCGGCCGAGGCGCACGATCCGCTGACGGGCATCGCCGTCTACGGCATGCGGCGCGACCCGCCCGCCTGACGGCTCTCGCGCACGGGTGTGAGGGGCCAGCAGCCTGGCTTCGTCATCCCGACCGCGGCGAGGAACCTGCCCCCACCGTCATCCCGACCGCGGCGAGGAACGAGCGAAGCGGAGGGATCTGCCCCGTCTGTGGCGTAGAGGAAGATCCCTCGACTTCGTTCGCACGCTCACTCCGCTCGGGATGGCGGGGGAGTGCTCGTGCCTTGCGGGGGTGGGATGACAGAGAGTCCACCGTCTGGAGCGTGGCGGAGGTCTAACCGGACGCCCGGGCCAGCGGCGTGTCCGTCGTGCGCGGGCCTGCGCCGTCGTCATCGGGGCGGACGAGGTCGCCACGCTCGATGGCCTGCGCCAGCGTCTCGACGGCCCGCTGTCCGACGTGCGCGAGATGGTCGCCGACCAACTGCGCGGCCAGGTCGGCGTCGCGGGCGCGGCAGGCCTCGACCAGCTTGAAGTGCCCGAGATGCGGGCGGTCGATGGGCTGCATGAACCGCTCGACCTCGCGCTCGAGCTTGTCCATCATCGATTTCCAGCGGGGGCGGTCGAGGCCGCTGAACAGCACGGCGTAGAAGTCATGATTCAGGCGGACACGCATGGACATATCGGTCGCCGCGCCCTGAAGATGGGCGATCTGTTCGAGCCGTGCGATGTCCTCGTCGGTCAGGCGGGGCACCGAGCGCTTGACGGCTGCCGAGACCAGGATGACACGGATGTCAAAGATCTCCGCGACCTCCTCCGGCGAGAGCCAGACGACGGACGCGCCCCGGTGGGCCTCCATCCGGACGAACCCCTCGGCTTCCAACTGGAGCAAGGCCTCGCGCACGGGCACGCGGCTGACCTTCAGCTCGGCGGCGATCTTGTCCTGAACCAGCCGGGCCCCGCCAGTCAGCCGTCCAGTCAGGATGGCGTCTCGCAGAAACTCGAAGACCAGTTCCTGCGTTGTGCGGCGCTCCCGTACCGCCGACGCGCCCGCCAGAGACCCGATCTGTACGTCCTGATCGTCCTGCACCGTCACCCCCACTCCAGGTGAGATCGTCTAGCCCGTCCGTGTCGGGGCTGCATTGAACATTGCATGCAGTATACTTCGCGGCGGTTTCGATTCGCCGGAGGACTCAGTGTACGACGCCACCTCGTCGGACGTATTCACGTCCCCGACTCGCCGCCTGCCGCGACGACGTTTTCTCTCGCTCGCGGTGGGATCCTCGGCCATGGTACTCCTGACGGCGTGTGGATCGTCGGCGCCGGCGCCGGCCGCCACGAAGCCTGCCGAGGCTCCCAAGCCGACTCCTGCCCCGGCCGCGCCGCCCGCGGCCGCGTCGCCTGCCGCCGCGGCATCGCCGGCCGCTGGAGCCTCGCCGGCCCCGTCTGGCTCGCCGGCGGCAGCCGCCTCGCCGGCCACGTCTGGCTCGCCGGCCCCGAAGCCGGCTGCCGAGGCGAAGCCCCAGGCTCCGGCCGTCAAGCCGACGATGTCGAAGGTCCGCGTGCTGTTCAACGTGCCGCAGGATCCGACGTTCGTGCCGGACCTGAGTGCGTACCAGCGCATGAAGGACGAGTTCGGCGTCGAGTGCGACGTGCAGGAGATCACCGGCGCGGACGCCTCGATCAAGGCGCTGATCGCCGGGCAGGCCGAGTTCGCCCTCTCGACGCTGGCCTCGGGCATCCTGGCGGTCGGTCAGAGCCAGGCGATCAAGGCAGCGGTGCCAGCCGCGCACGCGCCGTACTTCACGATGGTCGTCACCAACGACATCACCGACTGGAAGCAGTTGGCCGGCAAGCGCATCGGCATCACGGCCACCAGCGACTCGTCGTACTACACCACGCTGCTGCAGCTCCGGAAGAACGGCGTGGACCCGAACAGCATCGAGTGGGTCACGGTGCGCGGCGTCCCGGCCCGCGTGGACGCCATGAAGGCCGGCAAGATCGACGTCAGCCAGGTGACCGTCGGCGCGGCGCTGGAGCTGATCAAGGATCCGAAGTTCAAGCGGTTTGCGGAGATCGGCAAGGACTTCCCAAATCTCCTCTTCAGCGCCTACTGGGTCACCAACAAGATGATCCAGGAGCATCCGACGGTCATCCAGGCGTTCGCGGAGTCGCTGATGCAGGAGCACCGCAACGCCCAGGACAAGACCAAGTACATGACCAACGGCAAGAAGTTCTTCGAGGGGAAGATCGACGAGGCGACGCTCTCGCAGTCGTACGATATCCTCAAGGAGATGAACATCTGGGATCCGAACGCCGCGCGCTGGAAGAACGAGGCCGGCGGCGAGTTCACCGCCAGGACGCTGGCCGAGTTCGAGGCCGTCGAGAAGTACGTGCCGTTCGACCAGTGGGCGACGACCCAGTTCTCGGACGCGGCGCGGGGCCGGCTCGGCGAGTACAAGGCGTGAGCCACCAGCAGGCCGAGGCCCGATGAGCGCCGCCGAAGCACCGTCTGGCTCGCCGGCCGGAGCGTCTGGCTCCCGGCCGCGCGGCTTCCTGGTCGCGCGGCTGGTCACGCTGGTCATCGTGCTGGCGGCCTGGGAGATCGTCGGGCGGCAGATCAACCCGATCTTCCTCTCGACTCCGAGCCGCATCCTGGTGGCACTGGCGGACATGATCCGCAACGGTCAGATCTTCGTGGCGCTGCGGATCAGCCTGCTGGGCATCGCGCTCGGGTTCACCTCGGCCATCATCGTCGGGGTGCCGCTGGGCATCCTGATGGGTCGCAGCCGGCTGGCCGAGGCGATCCTCGAGCCGTACGCCAACGCGCTCTACGTGACGCCGCGTGTAGCCTTGATTCCCCTGCTGCTGATCTGGTTCGGCATCGGGTTTGAGGCGCAGGTGGTCGTCATCTTCCTGTCGAGCGTCTTCCCGATCATCATCAACAGCTACGCCGGCGTCCGCGACATCAGCGCGAACCTGGTGGATACGGCCCGCTCGTTCTGCGCCAGCGAGCGCCAGTTGTTCACCGAGGTGATCCTGCCGGCAGCGGTGCCGTTCATCATGACGGGGCTGCGGCTCGGCATCGGGCAGGCGGTCATCGGCATGGTGGTGGCGCAGATGTTCCTGGCGCTCTCCGGGCTGGGCAAGCTGCTGGTCAACTACGGCGACTTCTTCAAGACGGACTACGTCTTCGCCGTGGTGCTGGTGATCGGGCTGCTGGGCGTCGCCCTGACGGAGATCGTCAAGCGGCTGGAGCGGCGGTTCGCACACTGGAAGGAATCGGAGCGGGCGTTCGGATGAGCGAGCCGGCGATCCGCTTCGACGGCGTCGGGAAGACGTTCGTCAGCCAGAGCCGCGAGGGGGCACAGGAGGTCCAGGCGCTCGCCGGCGTGACCTTTGACATCGCGGACGGCGAACTGGTCAGCATCCTCGGGCCGAGCGGCTGCGGGAAGACCACCACGCTGCGGATCCTGGCCGGCCTGACCACCTACGACGACGGCCAGGTGCTGGTGCATGGCAAGCGCGTGACCGGCCCGGGCCGCGAGCGCGCCGTGGTCTTCCAGCAGTTCAACCTGTTCCCCTGGAAGACGGTCGTCGAGAACGCCGAGTTCGGGCTGAAGATCCAGGGCGTCGGCAAGACCGAGCGCCGGCAGCAGGCGCTGGAATACCTGGAGCTTGTCGGGCTGGCCGGCTTCGAGCGGCACTACCCGCATCAGCTCTCGGGCGGGATGCAGCAGCGCGTCGGCATCGCGCGGGCGTTGGCGACGCACGCCGACATCCTGCTGATGGACGAGCCGTTCGCGTCCATCGACGCGCAGACCCGCGAATTGCTCCAGGACGAACTGCTCAAGATCCTGGCGCGGGTGGGCAAGACGGTCGTCTTCATCACCCACAGCATCGACGAGGCGGTCTACCTGTCGGATCGGGTGATCGTGTTCCGGCCCCGGCCGGGCGCCGTCGCCGCGACGTTCGAGGTCGATCTGCCGAAGCCGCGCTGGGAGTACCGCGCGCGCGCCGATGCGCGCTTCGCCGAGATCCGCGAGGCGGCCTGGGAGGCGCTGCGGGCGGGCATCCTGGCCGCGTCAGGCGCGGAAGTGGCGCGGGTGGGGATGGACCGTCCGCCGCCGGCGGAGTAGGGCTGGGTCACAGCATGCATGTCATCCTGAATGGAGCGAGCTTGCGAGCGCAATGAAGAACCTCACCCGCTGACGCGCCGAATCCCGTCGCGCTGCGACGGGATTCGGCGCCTGCGAGGTGTCTGACACTTCGATGCGCCGCAGCGCGACGCCGTATGGTGGGCGAGGACTTCAGTCCCCGACCGCTCGCTTGACGGCGTTTCGGGAACACAGACGAATATGCCATCGCCCTGCCCCCGCTCCCCTGTTACGCCAGCGCGTCCTTCAGCACCGTCAGGTCGCTGGCCTTGGCGATGGGCACGTCCTCCGTGAAGAAGCCCAGATCCTTCGAGGCCCCGATGCTGAACTGGAGGTTCTTCTCGGTCAGGCCGCCGTCGTTCGGCCAGACGCCAGCATCGACGTAGCGCTGCGCGTGGTTCTCCAGGGTCGCGCTCTTGGGGATCACGACTTCCATGCGCTTGGCCGTCTCGATCAGGAACGCCGAGTTCGAGTTGACCTGCTTGTGGGCCGCCACCAGCCGCTTCACGAACTCGACGACCGTCGGGCGGTTCGCGGCGAGGAAGTCGTCGCGGACCACCAGCACGGCGTCCAGCAGGTCGGTCATCTCCTTGGCGTAGTTGAAGGTGACCGCCCACTTGTCCGGTTGGGCCTTCAGGATGGCGTCGTCGTCGCCAAGCTGGACCACGCTGGCATCGATCTGGCCGCCGAGCATCGCCTGGATGCGGTTCGGGGAGCCGGGCACGACGATGATGTTCGGCTTGGCCTCGGGGGCGTCCTTGAGGTAGAGGCGGGTCATCAGGGCCACGCTGGACACGTTCGAGTGGATGGCAACCCGCTTGCCGTCGTAGTCCTTGGCCGTCTTCATCTCCTTGAGGGCCACCATCACGTACTCGGGGCGGCGCGTCGAGGCGATGATCTTGACGGGCGCGCCCTTCGCGATGGCCGAGATGGCCGACGAGAACGCGGTGTGCGCGAACTGGACGCTGCCCTGGATCAGGGCCTGCATCGGGGCCTCTGACTCGTTCAGGTACGAGGCCTCGACCTTGACGCCGTCCTTGATCAGCGACTCGATGGCGATGCCGTTCGGCACCTTGTTGAAGTTGGTCGCCTTCTGCTGGCCGTTCGTCAGCTCACCCTCGCCGCTGACCGCCAGCTTGAACGCTGCCAGCGGGCCGGCCGGCTTCGAGGCGGCAGCAGGCGCAGCGGCGGCCGGGGCCGAGGCCGGCGCGGCGGCGGCCGGCGAAGCCGCGGGAGAGGCGGCCGGGCTTGCGGCCGGGGCTGCCGCGGCTGGGCTGCTGGCGGCAGCCGGGCTGGCCGCTGGAGCGGCCGGCGAGGCGGCAGGTGCAGCCGCCGGCTTGGTGGCCTCGGCCGGCTTCGGGGCGGTGGTGGGGGCGGCGGCCGGCGCAGACTGGCAGGCGGCCAGCATCGCGCCGGCCGTGGCCGTGACGCCGAGCAGCCAGCGTCGGCGGGTCAGGCGCAGGCCGAACAGGGGTGAGCGGTCAGCTACGGTGGACACGGTGACCTCCTTGAGGAAGCTGGAACGGGAAGCTGGAACGATGCGCCGTCGAGAGAGGTTTTCACAGAGGGTGTGGGGAGGATTGACGCAGGATGAGCGACATCTGCCGGGCCGGACAGCCGCCGGGCAGCGCGTCCGCACGGCGGCGGCGCGGTTGCTCGGCGCTACTCTTCGCCGGCCTTGACGCTCTGGACCACTTCGTTCTCGATCAGACTCCAGATGTGGTCGACGTACTGGACAAACGCGGTTGAGCGCTTGTCCTTCAGGTGGCGTGGGCGTGGCAGGTCGATGGCGACCTCCTCCTTGACCCGCCCGGGGCGCGCCCGCAGGACGATGACGCGGTCGGAGAGCAGCACGGCCTCGTCGATCTGGTGCGTCACGAAGATGACGGTCTTCTGCCGCTGCTCCCAGACCTTCAGCAGCTCGCCCTGCATGACCTCGCGGGTCTGGGCGTCCAGGGCAGCGAACGGCTCGTCCATCAGCAGGATCTCAGGGTCGATGGCGAGCGCCCGGGCGAGGTTGACCCGCTGGCGCATGCCGCCCGAGATCTCCAGCGGGTGATGGTGCTCGAAGCCCTCCAGCCCGACCAGCGCAATCAGCTCGCGGGCGCGGGCCTGGGCCTCCTTCTTCGGCACGCGCTGCAGCTCCAGGCCGAACAGCACGTTGTCGAGGACCGTCCGCCAGGGCAGCAGGCTGTCGCTCTGGAACACGAAGCCCCGGTCCGTTGACGGCCCGTGGACCGGCTTGCCGTTCAGCAGCACCTCGCCCTCGGACGGCGGGATCAGGCCGTCCGCGATCCGCAGCAGCGTCGTCTTGCCGCAGCCGCTGGCCCCCACCAGACTCACGAACTCGCCGGCCCGCACCGAGATGTTGATGTTGTCGAGCACCAGCAGCTCGTCGTCGCCGCGTACGAACGACTTGGACAGGTTGCGGGTAGCGAGCTTCACAGCCGATTCGGTGGAGACGGCCACGGATGACCCCCAGGCGTGGTAGTGAGTGTGGTGGGCAGAGGCGGTGGAATGCCAGGATGGGCCTGCGCTCGTGGGGGTGCAAGGCACGCGCCAGAACGCGTTGAGAGCCGGCGAGGCAGCGTCTGCCCTCGCCGGCTCCGTCATCCGTGCGAACGTGTCATCGGCAACGTCCCTGACGCGCCTCCGCTAGCTGGATGCTTCGGCCTTCGCGGGCCGCTCCAGGTAGACGACCTCCTCGGTGGAGATCGCCGTCTCACGGGCCTGGATCGGCGTGTAGGCGAGATAGCGGTTGTACCAGTCGACGATCTGCGGCATCACGGCCGGATAGAACTCGGTGTATGAGCGATAGTGGGTGGTTTCGGCCTGCCGGATGATCTTCTTGGGGGCGCCGGCCGCCTCGTAGAGCGCGACGGCGTGATCCTCCGGGGTGACGACGTCGTCCACCACGCTGGTGATCATCAGGGCGCGCGGGGCGATCTTCGCGACGACGTCGATGGGCCGGTAGCGCATGATGAAGTCGGCGCTCTTGAGGTAGAACTCGGGAGCGATCAGACCGTCCACGTCGCGCTTGTGGCCGACCTGCCGGCGCTCCGGCGTCTCGACCATCAGATCCTGGCGGGGGTCCACCATCTCGCCGGTGCCTTCCAACACCCAGCGGCGGCGATCCTCCTCCACGCGCTGCTTGAACGCCACCCACTCGTACTCGCGGCGCATGCGGTGGAGCCAGTCCTCGCCGTCGGCGACGACGGACTGCGCCACTACGGCCTTGATGCGGCTGTCCACGGCGGCCGTCATGATGGCGTTGCCGCCGCCCGTTCCGCCGATGCCGAACGCGCCCAGCCGGTACCGGTTCACCTCGGGGCGCGTCTCCAGGTAGGTGACGGCGTTGAGCCAGTCGTTCAGCTGCCAGTCGGGGCGGACCCAGCCGCGCTCGCCATCGCTCCGGCCGAAGCCGCGATAGTCGAACGCCAGCACGGCGTAGCCCGCCGCCGTCAGCCCTTCGTGCCAGGACAGGTAGCTCTTGGCCTCGGCCATCCCGAGCCAGCCCGGCCCCTGGACCAGGGCTGGCATCGGCTCGGCCGGGAGCACGTCAGGCGTCCGCAGGAAGCCGCGCAGCGTGACGCCATCGCTCAGGAACTCGACCGGGATCGTCTGCATGATCGGCTCAGCTCTCCATCGCCCGGAGCTTCGGCAGCACTTCCTCGCCGATGAGCTGGATGCACTCGAACCAGTCATCGAAGCGGAAGCGGAAGTCGTACACGATGTGCTGGAGGCCAGCCTCGTGGTACTTCACCGTCTCCTGGATGATGTGGTCCGGATCGCCAGCGATGATGGCGCCTTCGAGATCGTCCGGGCCGGTCCAGCCGCCCGAGGCCGGGGTGACCCAGCCGGCCTTGGCCGCGCCAGCCAGGATGCCCTGCCAGTTGACCTTTGCCAGGCCAGCCTCGCGGGTCTTGGCCGGGCTAGTGATCGGAATGGCGGCGGCCGTCGGCATCGGCTTGCCGTGCTGCTCGGCCAGCATCTGCATCCGCTCGACGCGCTTGACGAAGGTGCGAAGGGTGATGCGGCCCGGCATCCAGCCCTGGCAGTACTCGACGGCGCGGCGCACCGAGGCCGGCGAGTTGCCGCAGTACCAGATCGGGATGCTGCCCGGGGCCGATGGCGACGGGTGAATGTCCACGTCGGTGAAGTTGTAGTACTTGCCCTCGAAGCTGACCTCGTCGCCGCTCCAGACGAGGTTCATGACCTTGACCTGCTCCTCGAGCAGCTCCTTGCGGTCGATGCCGCCGAGGCCGGCCGCCGTGAACTCGTGATCGAAGGTGCCGATGCCGAAGCCGGCGATCACGCGGCCCGGACCCGCCACGAACTCCAGCGACGAGAGCGCCAGCGCCATGTTGATCGGGTGGCGATAGGGGATCAGCGAGCCGGTGCCGAGGATCAGCTTCTCGGTGACGCCCGCGATCAGCGCCAGGGTGATGGTGGGGTCGACGTGCGTCCGGTCCTGGCCCTCCATGCCGTGTGGGTGGAAGACGAGATGATCGCGCACCCAGACGGAGTCGAAGCCGTAGCTCTCGGCCATCTTTGCGCCGCGGATCAGGTTGTCCCGCGACGCCTGATCGCCAAAATGAGGAAGCAGCAGGCCGTACTGCTTCGCGACTGCACCCATACCACGCTCCCGTCAATAGTCTTTCGAAGATTGCATGCAATATACTGAACGCCGTTGCCGACTGCAAGCCGGCTCGCCGGCCCGGAGCGATGATGAGCAGCCTGCCACCGATCGATCGTGCGTACCTGACCTCGCTGCTGCCGCGGCTGATGGCCGTGCCCACCGACGTGCCGCTCGGGCTCGCCACGCTGATGGAGCCCGATGATCCGAAGCTCGTGCACTACGTGCAGGAGGTCGTGCGGCCGGAACTGTACGCTCTCGGCGCGCACGACCTGATCGACGCCGGCCGCAACAACCTCGTGGCGCGGGTCGGGCAGGGCACGAGCGGGCGGTCGTTGCTGTTGCTGACCTACACCGTGACCCAGCACCACAACCTGATGGCAGACCCGTTCCCCGGCAAGATCGCCAACGGCGCGGCCTACGGCTTCGACGAGCCGTGCGCCTTCGGGCAGGGGGTCAGCCAGAACAAGGCGCATCTGGCGGTGGCGCTGACCGTCCTCAAGCTGCTGCGCGATGAGGGGATCGACCTGCGCGGACGGCTCTACCTGGGGATCAACAACGAGGGCCGCAGCAGCCACGCCTGCACCAACACGATCGTCGGGGCGCTGGATCGGAAGCCGGACGCCTGCATCCTGCTGACCAAGTCGGACTTTGGCATTCAGTTGGGCAACCGTGGCCGGGTGGACGCCATCGTCACGGTGCGGGGCAAGGCGACCCACTCCAGCCGGCCGCACCTCGGCCACAGCGCCATCGACGGCGCGAACGAGGTCATCAACCGTATCAAGGCGATGCGCTTCACGAAGCAGCACGAGATCCTGGGCGGGCAGCACGCGGTGGTCTATCAAGTGAGCTATGACCCGCTGGCGCCGCACACCCTGCCCGAGACGGCGAAGCTGTTGGTGGACCGCCGCCTGCTGCCGGGCGACGATCCAGACGAGGCGGTGGCCGAGATCCGCGCGGCCATCGGCGAGGTGGCCCCCTACGAGGTGACCGTCGAGCGCGGGGTGTACATGCTGCCCTCGCTGATCGACCCGAACGACCCGCTCATCACGGACCTGTCGGCGGCCTACCAGGCGGTGACCGGCGAGCCGGCCCGCACCTTCTACGCCGGCGGCACCTACGACGCCGGCGGCCCGACCTCGCATGGCATCCCGTCCGTCATGTTCGGGGCCAGCGGCGGGGACTGGCCGTTGGGGATCGACTATCTGCCGCTCTCGAAGATCGTTGCCGAGGCGCAGATCGTGGCGAAGTTGGTGCTCGAGACGCTGGCGTGAGATCCTAGAACTGCGAACTGCTCCAGGCAACGCGCTGGGGAACGCCCGTGGGAGCGCTCCATTCCCGAGGCCGATCCTGGATGCGCCCTGGCGGCCTGTCAGTCGTGAACGACCGAGATGGGCTACTTCCGACGCGACCCGCGTCATCCCGAGCGACGTGAGCGTGCGAACGCAGTTGAGGGATCCTCCTCGTCAGTCGCGCCTCACCTGGAAAGGATCCCTCCACTCCGCTCGTTCCTCGCTACGGTCGGGATGAAGACGGGCACCGAGCGACCCTGCGATCGACGCCTGCCGACCCACTAGGGATAGTATCGCCACTCGGGCACCCAAACGGCACCAGCTTCGGCAGCCCGAATCGAGCGGACGATGCGATAGGCCAACGGCGCAGCAGGATGGTCGGAGTTTGCGGTCAGCATGGCTGCTCTCCCGCGAGCATCTACCCGGGACGTGAGCCTACGGTGGCGTTGGAGCGCTTCAGCGCCGGCTTGGTGTTGGAGAAGGCCCCATCCCGCCGACACCCTTACGACAGTAGAATTGGTGGTGCAAACTTGGGAAGAATATCCTGAATCCTGCCTGCACTATTGATAGTGATTCGGCGCTGTCGTATCGTTACCATCGATTCTGTAAAATACGTCGGTGAGTTGAAGATGGTGATCAAGCGTGTGGCCCCTTCAGCGCGGCACCGTCCACAACGCACCCGGGTCGTGATCTGAGGCGACGGCGTTCGTCGTTGCGTTGCGGTCATGCGGTACTTCTATGTGTCGTGCAATGTAAGTCGCCTCGCGTTGGCTAAGAACTCGTGCGCTCTCTGTTGAACGGTCTTGCCGCACCCCGTACTCGAGCGGAAGCATCATGTCAACTAGACCGACGGTGGTCACGATCTGTTGTGCTGCAATTGTTGTTTGCGTCCTCTATTTTGGCGGCGCATTCGATGTTCTGATGCGGCTTTTGGGTACGGGAACTGGACCCACACGTGAGGACAACTTTCGCGACTGCCCACGGCTACAGAGTGCCCTCTACTCGCGGTATCGGCTTTCAAAAAGCCAGGCCGAGCGAACGCGCGTAGGGATACAACTGAGGAGCACTGATACATCGGTGACTGAACGGTTCGATATTGAGGTGCATTTCTCGCGAAACCAATTCATCGTCGGTCGAGTTCAGATCGGCGACCTATGTGACCTTGCGAACGACGAAGACGTGCTCAGCGTCAGGGTTGAAACACCACCGATTCTGCCATAAAGGGATTGACCGTGTTGAGTAGGTGGAACGAACTGCGGCAGCTTGTCATAGGCTCGTTGACCATATCCATGCTCTGTTTGAGTTCAGTCCCGTCAACGTACGCCGGGCCTCAGACAGTGGAGGATTCGTCTCGGTCAATCATGCAGGGCACTCCACCAAGTCCGTCACCATCGCCCAATCGTCCTCTTGCATCGCCAGCGCCAACCGGACCACTTGCGTCGCCTGTGCCAGCCCCTAACTCGCCGCTCTCTCCGAGCGTACCAGGTCAGGCCAGCAACGGACTTCTCCTATCTGGAAAGCCCGTTCGAAACCGAATCGGCCATACGCTTGAGCAGATGATAAAGGCCGAGAAGGGCCTCATACCGGCTCATGAGGCCCGGTCTCTTGGCGTTCCATTTAATTCACCAGTGTTTGTTTCGGTTCGTGCTCAAGCCACCCGGGGAATTGAAGTCGAGCGCCTCATAAAGGCGTATTCGTCTCGAGTCGTGGGCAGGACGCAAGACTATCTGGAGGCGATGGTTCCACTTCGCCAGATCGAGGTGCTGGGAATGGAGAGCGCGATTGTCTCGATCAATCGTGCCAGTCGCCCCATTCTTTCTACGGTCGATCAGGCGATGCTCAATGATATTGGTGCCCCTATATGGAGTGGCAATAACTTTACCGGTACTGGCGTTAAGATAGGTATAATCGATGGCGGATTTCATGACTATACTAATGGATCAAGAAATCTTGGCGCGATATCTACAGAGATGACGAGTTGTAGCGAGACCACATCTTGGGGGAGTGAGCGTCATGGAACTGACGTAGCAGAGATAATCAATTCCATAGCCCCGGATGCTGAATTTTACCTGGCGTATGTGGAAGGAAGAAGCCAGCTAGAGGCCGCCGTAAATTGCTTAAATAGCAAGGGTGTGAAGATCATAAATATGTCCATGGCATTCTTGTACGACGAGGGCGAGGGACCCGGAAATGGATACGGCGCAGTGGGCGGATCGCTCCATGCCGTGAATTTGGCGAGTGCTCTGGGGATGACATTTGTAGGAGGAACTTCGAACAACGGTCAAAGGCACTGGAGTGGTCCCTGGGTTGATAGCGACAGTGATGGATGGATGAACTTTACCGGTAATGATGGATTAAATCATGGGAACCAACTTGGTCTGACGGCTGGTGGGGCTGGTAAGATCACAATGGCGATACGATGGCGCCATTCAGGTTCTGACGGTATGTCAGATTGGACTGCTGCTTGCACGGACTTTGATCTGTACGTCTATGATGTGTTACTCAATGAGATTGGTAGTTCGATTGATCAACAATACTGTGTCGATGGAGTTTCGGCGATGCATCCGCTTGAGATTATTCCAGATATCGCTCCGCCGAGTCCCATCTTCGCAAAGTTCTTCAAAATTAAATGGCAAGCAGGGCCAACGGCCAACATGGTTTTCGATCTAGCCTTTTCCACGTCATCTGACACTTATATGGTGCCGGAGCTTCAGTTTCCTGCAGGCAGCCTACTCCATCCTGCTGACACCAGTGCATCCGGGGCCGTGATGGTCGGTGCCATTGAAAAGGGGCCAACTGATCAGGTAGCAGCATACAGTGGAAGTGGACCGACCACTGACAACAGGCCCAAGCCGGATCTTGTAACGCTGACGGGAATAAGCGTCACTGGTCGAACGTTTACGGGTACCTCGGCCTCGACACCTGTGGTGGCAGGTGGTGCTGCCTTACTACGTCAAGGCCAGCCAGGACTCACCGGATCTCAACTGGCCGCAGCAGCGCGGAACAGCACGGTTCCAGTGAGTGTAAGTGAAACCTTCCGCGTCGGCAATGGTCGATTCAGGCTTAGCCCACCGCCGAGTAGCTTGAATCGTATTGTATACATCGGCACAAATGGGGACGGCCTCATTTCACGCGGCGGCGTGGACGGTTCTTCGACATGGATCCAGTCGAATCTCGGACACGATCTACAGAAGGTCGACGTGGTCTTCGCTCCGTCCCAAGTACCGCATTTGGTCTACATTATCGGACGGACAGCAGGATCTCCCGGAACGCGGAAAGAATATCGATCGACCGATAGCGGGTTGACCTGGACGCAAATCACTGACACACCAGGATCAACCAACACCATAGCAATTCGTCCGGATTCTGATACCCGATATGCCTTGTCCGGTGGCATCTTGTGGAAGTCGGTGAACGGCGGGAATTGGGCGCAGACAGCGCTGGGATCGTACCAAGTGCCAGCCCACTGCTTCTGGTACAAGAACCAGTGGGGCTCAGTGCATAGCTTCGTGCTTCCGACTGGTCCCGGGAGTACTCGAGTCTGGTTCCGTCGCACGATCCCCACATCGAACTCAAACGGCTCGAACTGTGACACGCTGATGCACTATACCGACGACGACGGCGCGACATGGTGGGGCGGCTACGCCTTCATCGCTGGCGGGCCAGGCTACCGGTTGTGGCCGAGCTATGACCAGTCGCGCATGTATATGGGCTATTCTTCCGGGCCAGTCCATCGCATCGACGTAACGTCGCCGACATCCTTGGCCGGAACGCAGGTCAGCTACGGTAATGCTGGCAACGGAAATTTCGCCAGTAACTCATTGGCTCACCTCGTCTTCTATAGTCCTGGATCCGCTGGCGGGTCTGGTGCGGGACTCAATGTGTCAGAGAACGGGGGTGTCACATACACTGCGGCCGGGACAGTCAATCCGACAGCCGGTATGGGTTTCGAGTCGGCAAGTCCGTCGAGTTGGTGGATTCCCACGGGTGGCAGTGTCAGTCACTCATCCGACAACGGCTATACGTGGTCCAGCCAGTCAACTGGTTTCGCAGGTGCCTTGACCTCGGCAGTGCGTTAGTGCGCGCCGCGCAACCTTCTCACCCTGCGCCAGCACGGGAGTCGGGTGATGGGCACCCTGAACCAGACTCAGGATCTCCGACCCTCTGAAGTGCCGAAGGGATCTAGCTGACGGCTTGGTTGTATCCGTCCGTCGCCTTCCATGAGCCACTGCGGCTAGCGATGGCGCGGAGGCTTTCTCGTGCGTGGTCAGCATGGCCTGGTCCGACTAGCGGCTGACGGCGTCGGCCTGCTTTAGGCCGGCCCGCTGGAGCCGCACCTGCCGGTCGGCCAGCGCGCCGAGCAGCGCGCCGGCCGCTGCGATGGCCATCAGCATGACCATCGTCAGGATCGTCCAGGTCGGGCCGCTCAACTGGAGGATCGTCGCCAGGACGGTCGGGCCGAGCGTCGCGCCGAGGTCCACGAAGAAGCGGTAGATGCCCAGCGACCGCCCCCGCCACGACGGCGGCACCGTCTCCGTCAGCGCGGCCGTCTGGCTGGCCGAGAAGAAGTCAGACAGGCCCAGCAGGAAGCAGGCGAGCAGGAACGTGGTGTAGGACGACGCGCCCAGGAACGCCAGCTCGCCCAGCCCGAACGCCAGGAACCCGACCACGATGACGCCGCGCCGGCTCCAGCGATCCGCAACAATCGCGCCGCCGACCGACACCGTCAGCGCCAGCACCGACGACACGGTGATCCCGGTCGCGATCTGGAGCGGCGTCAGGCCCATCGAGTCGTTCGCCAGCAGCGGCATCACGGCGTTGCGGAAGCCGAGCCGGTTGGTCACGTAGATCACGACGCCGAAGTAGATGGCGATGATGGCCGCCATCCGCATCGGCGAGACGGCCTCTTCGGGGCCGGTGCTGGCCGCGCCGCTGCTCTTGCGCGGCGTCCGCTCGGAGGCCTCCGGCAGCACCTTCAGGAAGATCAGGCCGGCCAGGATCGCCAGCGCGCCGCTGAGCAGCATCGTCGAGCGCCACCCGAACGCCTGCCCCATGAAGCCGCCGATCATCGGGTAGGCGGCGATGCCGAGGTTGTTGGAGAAGGTGAACAGCATCATCACGCGGGCGCGCGCGCCGTCACGGGCGAGATCGGCCAGGGCCGTCAGGCTGATCACGATCAGCACGCACGAGCCGAAGCCCATCACGACGCGGCTGACGATGATGCCCTGGAACGTCGGGGCGACCGCCGCCGCCACCGAGCCGACCACCAGGATGGCTGTCCCGAGGATCGCGAGTCGCCGGCGGCCGATCCGCGCTTCGAGAAAGCCGACCGGCAACGTGGCGGCGAGCCGCGCCAGCCCGAACGCCGACACCAGGATGCCGGCCGTCACGTAGTCGATCCCCTGCTCTTCCTGAATGGCGGGGATCAGCGGCGTGATGACGTTCATGCCGCAGACGGTGAGGACGATCCCCAGGGCCACGAGGAGCGCGGGAAGGGGGATGCCGAAGAGGAGGCGGGTAGAGGCGGGGGCCGGGACGGTCATGAGGATGTGGGGAAGCCTACCGCGATGTCTGGGCCTGGACAAGGCAACGACGCACAACAAGGCGTGCGTGGGATGTGGGCCGCCACCACGAACGGGTTCAGGTGGCGGCCCGGTCCGTCGTCAGTTGAAGTTCGGGATGATGTGCTCGGCCCAGAGCGTCATCTGCTCCGACAGCTCGTCCATCGTGCTGTACATCAGCTTCAGCTCGAAGTGGGAGACGCCAGCGTTCACGAACTCCTCGACCCGCCGTTGGACATCCTCGACAGACCCGAAGATGTGCCGGTCCAGGGCGAACTGGATGTTGTCCACGTCGCGCTCGTAGGTGTTGCTGCTGGTGCGGACGGTCGGCAGGGCGCGGGCCATCGCCGTGTCGCGGTCGACGGCGATGGAGGCCAGCTTCTCGACGGCGATGGTGATGTCGTCGGGGTTGCGGCCCACGCTCTTCGCCGTCTCGCGGAGGATGCCCGCGCCGCGCGCCATCTCGCTCGGGGAGAGCCAGCCGGGAATCCAGCCGTCGCCCAGCTTCGCCGTGCGCTCGGCGGCCTTGTCGGTCCAGCCGCCGACCCAGATCGGCGGGTGCGGCTTCTGGAGCGGCTTCGGGAACATCTCGGCGTCGGTGAACTGGATGGTGGGGCCGTGGAAGGTGGCCTTGTCCTGAGTCCAGATCGCCCGCATCGCCTCGGTGTACTCGTCGGTGAGCGGGGCGCGCTTCTTGAAGGGAACCTGGAAGACCTCGAACTCGTTCGACTCGAGCGACGCCTTGGAGCCGAGGCCGATGCCGACGATCAGCCGACCGTTGGTCAGGTGGTCGAGGGTGGCCGTCTGCTTGGCCAGGAAGATCGGGTTGCGGCACGGCATCACGAAGCAGGCGATGCCGATCTTGACGCGGCTGGTGTGGGCGGCCAGGAAGGAGGTCGCGGCGACGGACTCGAAGAAGTCCGGCTTCTGGTCGTCCTTGATGGCGTGGGCGGAGCCGGAGGAGATGTGGTGCCGGTGCATCTCGCCGCTCCAGACCACATGGTCGTGGAGCCAGATGGAGTCGAAGCCCATCTCCTCGGCCTCTTTGGCGGCGCGGACCATGTTCTCAACGCTGGACAACGGACCTGAGTTGGGGACGCGGACCCCGAACTGCACCTTCACAGAGAAGCCTCCTGCGACTGAATCGTTTCTGCGGGCCGCCCACGGCGGAAACACGGCGGACTCTGCCCGAACCAGGGGATTGCATGAAGAATACAGCGTTCGGGCACGCGGCTCCAGTCGGCGTGGTCGGGCGAGGTCGCGGGCTCTGGGCTTCGGGTTTCGGGTTTGGGGGGTGGAGCGCGGTGATGACGGGGGACTGAGAGCTGAGAACTGTGAACTGACCCCTCGCCACTGACAACTCGGTCGCGTTGACGCCTGAACAGTGCATGAGGTATTTTGCATGTGATCGCACGGCGGCGTGTCTCGGCCTGCTCGTGCCCTACGTCCTTCTCCGTGGAGCGAGTGTATGGCTTCCAGGACTACCAAGGAGTTCGAGGTCCATCCTTACGTCCAGTTCATGATGGACCGCTACGATCCGTACCGCCGCTGGCTCGAGCGCCAGAACGTGCCGATCCACGGCGGCGAGTACGTGCCGGACGTCAAGACCGCCGAGCTGGGCTGGTGGGAGCGCAAGGGCGGCCGGGGCGCGATCCTCAGCTTCTCCGATCAGATGGTTGCCGACGCCCACATCGTCGAGATCGCGCCAGGCAGCCAGCTCAAGCCGCAGCGCCACCTGTACGAGGAGATGGTCTTCATCTCGGAGGGGCGCGGCGCCACCACCATCTGGTACGACAACGACGGCCCGAAGCACACCTTCGAGTGGGAGAAGGCCGCCCTCTTCGCGATCCCGCTCAACGCCTGGTACCAGCACTTCAACGCCAGCGGCACCCAGCCGGTCCGGATGTTCTCGCTGACCAGCGCGCCGGTCGCCGTCGAGCTGTACCGCGACGACGACTTCATCTACAACACGAACCACGCCTTCAAGGATCGCTTCGATCCGGAGGACAAGGAGTTCTTCTCGCGGGACGGCCAGTACCTGACCGAGTACTACGGCGGCATCCTGCACGCGAACTTCATCCCGGACATCCGCGCCATCAATCTCGTGCCTCGCGAGCGGCGTGGCAAGGGCAACCGCAACATGTACATCCACATGGGTGCGGGCTCGATGTTCGCCCACATCTCGCGCTTTCCGGTCGGCACCTACAAGAAGGCCCACCGCCACGGTCCCGGCGCGCACGTGTACACGCTCGACTCGACGGGCTACACGCTGATGTGGGACGAGGGCGGCAAGCCGGAGTCGTTCCCGTGGCACGAGGGCACGGTGGTGTCGCCGGCCGCCGGCAAGTGGCACCAGCACTACAACACGGGCGTCGAGCCGTGCCGCTTCATCGCCTTCCACGCCTCGACGGCGATTCAGCGCGAGGAGGGCGGCATTGACCAGATCGACTTCGAGAACGAAGACCCGATCATGCGGAAGATGTACCTCGAAGCGTGCGAGAAGGCCGGCGTCACGGTCAACATGTAGGCCGGCCGAGATGCACGACACCGACGAAGAGCACGACCACGTCGATGGTCTGCCGGGCATGCCGCTGGGGGGCGGCGGCTCGGCAGGCTACATCCACGACCACGGCGAGGATGACGACGAGTGGTTTGACCCGGCCACCCTCACCGAGGCGTACGCTTACTCGGGCGACAGTATCGAGCTGACGACCGTCGGCATCGACGTTGGCTCGTCCACCAGCCACCTGATCTTCTCGAAGCTGATGCTGCGCCGCCTGGGGCAGCACCTGTCGAGCCGGTACGTCGTCGTCAGCCGTGAGGTGATCCACAGCTCGCCGATCCTGCTGACGCCGTACACGCCGGAGTACACCATCGACGCCGAGCAGCTCGGGGCGTTCGTGCGCCGGGCGTACGCCGAGGCCGGCCTCTCGCCGGGCGACGTGGACACCGGCGCCATCATCCTGACCGGCGAGGCGCTCAAGCGCAGCAACGCCCGCGCCATTGCCGATCTGTTTGCCAGCGAGGCCGGCAAGTTCGTGTGCGCCTCGGCCGGCCACAACCTCGAAGCGGTCATGGCGGCGCACGGCTCGGGGGCAGTCGCGCTGTCCCGCGAGAGCGGCCAGACGATCCTGAACGTCGACATCGGCGGCGGGACCAGCAAGCTCGCCATCGTGCACGGCGGCGAGGTGCTGGAGACGGCCTCATTGGAGGTCGGCGGCCGGCTGATCGCCATTGGGCAGGACGGGCGGGTCACCCGAATCGAGCCGGCCGCCCGCATGATGGCCGATGCCCTGGGCGTGCCGCTCCACCTGAACGAGCCGCTGGCGGACGCCGACCGCGCACGGATCGCCGAGGGCTTCGCGGCGTGCCTGCTGGCGGCCATGCGCCGTGAGACGCTCTCTGACCTGGGGCGGCAGCTCTGGGTAACCCCGCCGCTGGCGTCGACGCTGCCCATCGACACGGTGACGTGGTCTGGCGGCGTCTCCGAGTATCTGTACGACCAGGAGACCAGGGACTTCGGCGACCTGGCGCTGCCGCTGGCGGCGGCCATGCAGGGCCACGCAGCCCGCGGCAAGCTGCCCGCGCCGATCCACGAGGGCAGCCAGCGGATCCGGGCCACGGTGATCGGGGCGTCCCAGTTCACCGTCCAGGTGAGCGGCAACACGATCTCGATCTCGGATCCGAGGACGCTGCCGATTCACAACCTCCAGGTACTGTTCCCACGGCTGCCGGTCCGCGAGGACGTCGGCAAGGAGCAGCTTGTCGCGGCCATCGCCGACGCGTTCCGCCGCTTCGATCTGACCGAGGGCGAGGATCCGGTGGCGCTGGCGTTGTCCTGGGCGGGCACGCCCAGCTACGCGCGCCTCCGCGAGCTTGCCGATGGCATCGTGGCGGCGTTGCCCAGGAGCGTCGCGGCCGGGCGGCCCATCGTGCTGGTCTTCAGCGGCGACGTCGGCAAGAACGTCGGGGCGATCCTGCGCGAGGATGTCGGCATCACGAACGACGTGATCTCCATCGACGGCATCGAATTGCAGGAGATGGACTTCGTCGACATCGGCGAGTTGCTGGTGCAGGCGAAGGTCGTGCCCGTCGTGATCAAGTCGCTGGTGTTTCCGCACGTGGTGGCGGACTCCCGCGCCGAGCTGGCCCGCTGACGGCCTGATTCTGTTGATGTTCGCGTCATAGAGTTCGGCCGCGTTCCGAAGAGGTCTCCCGATCTAAGGAGGGCTTCCCGATGAGCGCAACCCGCTCGATCTCCCCTGAGGAGCAGAAGCTCCGCGAGAGCGTCGTCATGGCCGGCAAGATCCTCTACCGGCTCGGCCTCGTGGACTACATGGGCCACGCCAGCGCCCGCATCCCCGGCACCGACACGGCGCTGATCAAGCCGCGCCACTCCGAGGACGTGAAGGGCATGGACGGCGTCACGCCCGATCAACTGGTGACGGTGGATCTCGACGGCAACATGCTCGACGGCCCGGCCCCGCCGCCGTCGGAGCGATACATCCACACGTCGATTCTCAAGGCCCGCCCGGATGTCGGCGGCGTGGTCCACACCCACCAGACGCTCGCGACCATCTTCGGCATCACGGGGACGCCGATCCTGCCGGTGCTGCACGTCGAGTCGCCGCTGGTCGAGCACGGCGTGCCGATCTACGAGTCGCCGCGCCTGATCACCTCGAAGGAGCTGGGCGACGCGGTGGCCGAGACGCTCGGCGAGCGCGACGTCTGCCACCTGCGGAATCATGGCATCGTGGCGGTCGGCCGGACCGTCGAAGAGGCGACGATCAACGCGATCTTCCTGGAGCGGCTGGCCCGCGCGAACCTGCTGGCGCGGCAGCTCGGGACGCCGGCGGTGATCGGCTCGGAGGACATCGCCTCGTTCAAGGGGCCGATGGTCGGGTATCAGGTGCGCTGGGCGTACTACGCGAGCCTGACCGAAGAGCCAAACGTGGTGGTGAACTTCTAAGCGAGAGTAACCTCATCCCAGGCCCGGGAGGCCCTCACCCCCCATCGCGAGAGGCCCTCACCCCCCATCGCGGGAGGCCCTCACCCCCCGGCCCCCTCTCCCTGTGCGCGGGAGAGGGGGAGCAACGACAGTCTCGTGTGTCCCCCCTCTCCCGCGCACAGGGAGAGGGGGCCGGGGGGT
>JADZEM010000096.1 GCA_020850535.1 Chloroflexota bacterium | reverse complement strand
GCGACGCTCCAGTCTCACCGGACGACGGCTGTTCCCGGTGTCCGTCGCGCAGCGACTGAATGCGTGTAGGCGGGGGTTTCAACCCCCGACTGCGCGTCTCGTCGCGCTTCGGGAACACCAGCGAACATGCGATCGCCCTGGTGCTGCTACCAGTGCAATCGTATGTTGAGCGCGTCGTGCCGCCGCGTCGGGGCTTGAAAGCCCCGCCTACGATCCTGCAGTCGCTGCGCGACGCTCCAGTCTCACCGGACGACGGCTGTTCCCGACGGCCGTCGCGCAGCGACTGAATGCGTGTAGGCGGGGGTTTCAACCCCCGACTGCGCGTCTCGTCGCGCTTCGGGAACACCAGCGAACATGCAATCGCCCTGATTCCTCACTCAAAATGTGAGCGTCGAGGTGACGGTTCCTGAACTGAGAATGTGACTGAGGGAGCGGGCGATGTTGCCGCGTCGCTGGACCCGGAATCCGCCCGGTGCTAGAGTAGCGCTCGCCGAGTCAGCGGAGGCGGGCGCGTGATCGGTCAAGTTCTCAATGGCACCTATGAGCTGACCGACCTCGTCGGCAGCGGCGGATATGCCAACGTCTACCGCGCGCGCGACCTTCGCTCGGGCGCGACGGTCGCCGTCAAGGTGCTCCACAGCCACTACGCGCGCATGCAGGACGTCGCTGCCCGCTTCGAGCGCGAGATCTCGCTGGCCCGCCGTCTACAGACGCCCCAGGTCGCCCGCATCCTGGATGCCGGCCGCGACCCAACCTCGCCGCCGTACATGGTCATGGAGTTCGTGCCAGGCCAGACCGCCGCCGAGCGCGTCGAGCGGCACGGCCCCTTGCCCGTGGCGGAAGCGGTCGAGATCGTCGATCAGCTGCTGGGGGCGCTGAAGCAGGCGCACGCCATCGGCATCATCCACCGCGATCTCAAGCCCCACAACCTGATGCTCGAACCATCGGGCCGGGTGCGCGTGCTGGACTTTGGCGTCTCGCGGATCGTCGGGGCGGGGACCATCACCGCCGAGGGCGAGCTGCTCGGCACGCCCGAGTACATGGCGCCCGAACAGCTTGAAGGGCGGCCCATCGACGCCCGCGCCGATCTGTACGCGGTGGGCGCTGTGCTCTACCATCTGCTCGCTGGCCGGCCGCCGTACCTCCGCGGGCCGGAAGGCAACATCTGGGAGGTCGTGCGGCGCGTGCGGCAGGAGCCGCCCCAGCCGATCGTCCAGGTGCGCCCGGACCTGCCGCCGGCCCTGGTCGCCGTGCTCGACCGTGCGATGGCGCGCGACCCTGACCGGCGCTTCGCCTCGGCCTTCCAGATGCAGCAAGCCCTGGCCGAGGCGGCAGGCGCGGACCCGCCGACGCCGCCACCGCTGCGTGTCTCCGACTTCTCGCGCCCGCTGCCGCCGGGACAGCCGGCAGGGGGGCGTCGGCCGGTCGACGGCGAGCAGTCGACCGTGGTTCTGCCCGTGCTCAGCCCCGAGGGGAGGCCGGCAGAAGACCACGACGCGACGACACGCATCGCGGCGCTGCCGCCAACCCAACCGCCGCCAGGCCAACCGCCGCCAACCCAGACGGCACTCACCCAGGCGCTGCCTCCAGCCCAGGCGCTGCCTCCAGCCCAGGCCCCGCCGGCCGCGGATCCCGGCCCGCGGCCGCCCGGGGGGCCGCCCGCCGCCCCGAGGCCCGCCCATGACGCTGCCGCTCCGACGCGGATCATGGATGGGCCACCGCTCCCCGGTGGCGGCGCCGCGCATGCGCGGGAGCGACCGGGACCACCCGGGCAACTGGGGCCACCCGGGCCACCGGGTCCGCCGCCGTGGTCGGCGCAGCCCCCGCCACCCCAGGCTGCGCGCCCTGAGCGTCTTCGCGGCCGACTGGCTGTCCGCTGGCGGGTGGTGGCTGCTGGCGCGGCGGCCGTGTTGTTGATCGGCGTGGGCATCGTGCTCGGACGGACGTCGACCTGGGACGGGTCGGCTGGCGCGCCGACGCCGACAGCGGCCGGCCCGGTCGGCGCGGCGGGCGCGCCCACCGACGTCCTGCCGACCAGCGCGCCTGCTGCGCCCCCCACGCCGGCCGTGACCCTGCCGCCAGCCGCAACCACAGTGCCGCCGGCCGTCGTTGCCACCGCGACCGCTCCCCGGGTTGCCGCTCTCCCAACCGCCACCGGTGCGCCCATCGCGCTGCCGAAACCGGGTGCGGGCAGCGCAGCTGTGCTGCCGGCCCCGCAGCCGACGGGCAAGCCGCAAGCGCCACCCGGTGGCACGGCCCCGCCTGGTGGCGTAGCCCGCCCCGGCGCGACGATTCCCCCGGCCGACGTCATCGTCGCCGAGAGCTTTTCACGACCAGATGGCCTGCTGACCCGAACGTCGCCGCGCCCCGGCGAGTACACCTTCGCCTACGAGCAGGGCGAGTACGTCATCCGGAAGGTCAACCCCTCGCTGCCGACCGCGCCGATCGTGTTCGTCAGCGGCGAGTACGTCGATACGCTGATCGCCGTGGACGTGCGTATCGTCGGCGACCCGACGGCCCGCTACGCCTTCCTGGTCTGCCGGGACCGTTCGAGCGGCAGCCAGACCCGGCAGTATCGCGCCTCCATCGTGCCGGAGGCCCGCCGCGTGATCCTGAGCTACTGGGACGATGGCGTACAGAAGGTGCTCGGCGAGACGCGCGACAACCCCGACGTCCGGCCCGGCGATGCCGTGAACCGGCTGGGGCTGCGCTGTGTCGGACCGAAGATCGAGGCGACGGTCAACGGCAAGACGGTCGTATCGGTGGAGAACGGCGACCTGACCGCCGGCGAGCACGCCCTGGGAGCCGGGACGTTCACGGGGGTTGAGGGCACGATGGAGGCGCGCTTCGACAACCTGGAAGTGCGCCGCCCGTAGGCTTCAGGGCGTGGGGCGTGGGGCGTGGGGCGTGGGGCGGGGTATAACCTTCCCGTCCCCCGGATTCCCCCCTCGGACCTGACCTTCGTGTCCTCGGCCCCCGCCTCTACCACCGCTGACACGGTCTCCTTGCCCTCGACGGCTGCCCCGGCCGGGGTAGTTCCGGCCACGGCGGCCGCGGTCTCTCCGCGTCGGACGATTGCCGGTTTCGCGCCCGTCGATCTCTTCTCGTTGATCACCGTGGTCGTGATCTGGGCCAGCCTGCATCCCATCGCCAAGCGGACGCTCGAAGAGATCACGATCTTCCAACTGCCGTTCGCACGGGTGGCGCTCGGCTCGACGTTCCTGATCGTCGTCTGCGTGCTCACGGGCCGCCTCGGCAAGCTGCTGGCGCTGTTCCGCCCGGGCGAGGTCTGGAAGTTTGCCATCCTCGGGCTGACCGGCTACTCGGCCAGCTCCGGCCTGTCGATGGCCGCGCTCGGGTATCTGCCGGCCGGCATCAACAGCGTCCTGGCCAACGCCAGCCCGTTGATGGTGGCGCTCGGCGTGATCCTGCTCCTGCGGGAGCGGCTGGCCGTCCGCGTGCTGGCCGGGCTGGTGATCGGGTTCCTCGGGGTTGCGATCGTGGCGCTGCGCGGTGGGGTGGACGCCAGCGGCCTGAGCCTGCTCGGCGTGATGCTCTCGTTGGTCAGCTCGGGGACGTGGGCGCTCTACACGGTGCTGGCGCGCCGCCTGAGCGCAGGGCATGACCTGATTGCCGTCTGCGCGGCCACCAGCCTGCTCGGTGCGCTGCCGCTGGCGCTGGTGGTCGGGGTGGAAGGGGAGATCGGGCGGTTGCTGACCGCCAGCACCGCGACCTACCTCTCGCTGCTCTGGTGCGGGGTGATCGCGACCGGGGCGACCTTCACCGCCTGGGTGATGCTGCTGCGCCGCATCAATGCCACCCGCGTGGCGAGCTTCCAGTACATGATCCCGCTCGGGGCGCAGGTGATGGCGTTCCTGATCGGGGGCGAGCTGCCGACGCTGATGGCCGCCGCCGGCGCGCTGATGATCGTGGGCGGGGTGGCAGTGGCGAACAGCGCGACGCTCGCGCCGCGCAAGTCGCGCACGTAGGACGGCCCGCCGGGCCTCCGACCTGGGGCTAGACCGTGGACGCGGCCAGCGGGAAGCCTGCGTTCATCGGCCGGCTGACGCCGGTCCAGCGCAGCCCGGCGACGATCGGGTGATGGTCGCTGTGGCCGGCCTCGCCACGGTAGGCCCAGGCCGCGTCGAAGTGGCCGGAGTGCCAGACGTAGTCCAGGCGCAGCAGCGGCCACGGAGCCGGGAACGTGCGCGGCCACGACCCTACACGCGGGAACGTGTTCCCGAGGCCGTGCCCGACCGCGCGGTACGCATCCTGGAGATAGCCCGAGAGCAGGCGATGATCGGGGCTGCGCTCCGTCATGTTGAAGTCGCCGCAGACGATGACCGGCCCGGTCTCGGCCTCCAGCAGCGACACGAGGTGCTCGACCTCGCGGAGGCGGCGCTCGGCATGGAACTGAAGCGGAATGCGCGGCAGCCACTTTCGGCGATGCGTCGTGCGGATGTACGGGATCTTGGTGTGAATGTTGAAGAAGGCGATTGGCCCGGGCGGGGTATCAATCGTCATCTTCTGCCACCAGTGGCCCTTGTCCGACGCCTTGAAGGCCACCACGTCCCCGAGCGGGTAGCGGCTGAGCATGGCTGCGCCGGACGAATCCGACGCCTCGCTGACGTAGGCGTAGGGGAAGCGCGCCTTCAATTCGTCGGCGAGGTAGTGCGCCGCGCGCGGCCCGATCTCTTGCAGGGCGACGATGTCTGGGCTGGCTGCCAGGATCGACTGTTCGAGGTCGTGGCCCTCGCGCTGCCAGGCCAGCGTGTTGTAGGTCATCACCGTGAGCGACGCGACGGATCGCTGGCTGGGCGTTATCGGGGTGTGGCGCAGGTAGCGGCTCCCCCAGCGCAGCCCAAACAGGCCCATCAGCCCGAGGCCAGCGGCCGTCAGGCGGCCCGAGCCGCTGGCCCTGCCCAGGGCGGCCAGGGCCGGCCCTGGCAGGTAGGCCCACGGCTCCAGATCGTCGATCAGCTCCTGCCAGCCCGGGTGGGTGCCGGCGATCTTGCGGATGAGCGCATACCCGAAGACGCTGGCGGCGTAGGCGAGGCCAGCCCCCGTCACTGCCTGTCGCAGTGCGCGCGCAGCACGAGATGGCGCGTCCGCCGCGCCGGGTGAGCGTCCAAAAAGGGCAGACAGAGCTGTCACGGAAGGCTTCCTCGCTACAGACAACGCCAGGCTGGCCGGGACGGGGACGCCACGGCCTGCCCGGTCACTCAGCAGCTTCGACGAGGCGCAGCTCCAGCCGATGTTTGCCCGGGGGCGCTTTCGTCGGGAGGACCGCGTACACGTCGTCCCCCACGACCTCGGTGCGCACCTTGACGGACTTCTGATCGAGAAGTGCAGCGTCCACCTTCACATTGTCAGGCAAGGTGACGCGCAGCTCGCCAGGATTTGGATGGGTCGTCTCCCACTCGACGGCGATCCTGTCGCCGGCGTAGGTGTGCCAGTAGTCCAGGGTGCAGCCGCTCGGCGGGTGGAAGACGTGGATGCCGCCGCTCTGCGCCCCGAGGCGGGCCTTGATCTCCCAGCCATCGGAGCCAAGCTCGACGCCGTAGAGGCCGGAGATGATCGCCTGGCCCATCGAGGCGGCCGCGCCGGTGTAGGCCGCCGACCCGAGGTTCTTGCCGGTGCCCATCTCCTGCCACTCGTAGATCTCGCCCGGCTCGCGCGCCCAATCCTGCGCCACCAGCTCCAGGTGCTTGCGCCCGAGTGACGAGTAGCCAGCCCAGAACTCGCCGCTGACCTGCATGCCGCCCCACCAGTCCCAGACTGCTCCGTTCTGGTAGCGGCCGGGCGTCATCTGTGGGTAGTCGAAGAAGCCGAGCGGGTAGGCTGGCCAGAGGGTCAGGCCGGGCTTGGGCGCTCTCGCCTCCAGGCGGGCGCGCTCCAGGGCGTTGAAGATCGGCTTGTGCTCGGAGGGCTCGGCAAGGCCGGCGAAGACGGCGATGCCGTTCGCCACGCTGACGATGCGGTCCTCATCGATCTCGGGGGCCAGCGGCGGGAGCAGCAGCCGCGTCCGGAAGTACCCACGATCCGCCTGCCAGAGCCGCTCAATCGAGGCCTGCCGCAGCAGCCGCGCGCGTGACCGCTGGTGCTCGGCGATCTCCTCCTGCCCGACCATCACGTTCATCTCGGCCAGTTGGAGCAGCGCGCGGTAGGCCCAGGCCTGATCGTAGATCGAGGCGGTCCACTCGGACGGCTCCTTGACGTACTCGCCGGACGAGTGCCCGACGCCGACGGCGACATCGCCCCAGTCCGTCGTGTTGCCGCGCTTGATGAGCCGGAAGGCCTGGTCGAAGCGATGGGCAAACAGCCAGTCCATCGCCTCGTTCAGCCGCTGGATGCGCGGCTTCCCGGCCTGTTGCTGCGTGAGCCACGCTGGCCCGGCCCCAGCCTTGACGGCGACGTAGGCCATCGAGACGACGCTCGCCTCCTCGTCCGAGACGACGAGCATCTTGGCCCCGGAGATCTCGTTGCCGCCGACCGTGCCGCTGACCGCCCCAGGCTGGCCCGGCGTGCGCCAGCGGGCATCCTCGGCATCGCCGGGGACGCCGTCGTACTGCAAGGCCAGGAACTCTTCGACGGGGCGGGTGAGCCAGGGCAGCTCGTAGAAGTACTGGGCGGTTGGCGCGATGGTGGCGCTGTCGCGGGCGTAGATGTGGGCGTACAGCGCGCCCGGGCGGAACCCGATGAACTGCCCGGTCAGGCCCATCTCGCGGGCCTCAACCGTCCTGAACGTCGTCTCAATCGAGGCGCGCATGTTCTTCAGCGCGTCGTTGCCTTCGAGCCGCCAGGTGGTGGGTTGGGTGTTCGGGCCGGGGATGCAGGCTGCCAGCGGCGGCTGCGGCTCGGCGGCGCGGTTGTCGTTCCCATTGCCGTTGTCAGCCTCGGCGGCCTGACGCGGGCGAGGGGTCGTCGTGGCATTCGGGCGTGGCTGCGGGGTCGCAGCGGCTGGCGCAGCGGTGGCTGGCGCAGCGGTGGCTGGCGCAGCAGTGGCGGTGGCCGGTGGCGGGACGGGCGTGATCGCCTCAGGGGTGACCACAACTTCCTCGTCGTCTGCGCGAATCACCGTCGCGGAGGACGGCATCAGCGTCGAGAGGAGCAACAGGGCCGCCAGGGCTTGACGAAAAGGCTGTCTTGAAGCGCGTTGCACTCGCATAGGCACGGGGGCGGAGTGTGGCAGATTGACACAATGGCGGGCAACCCACAGCGTGTGGGTTTCATTCTGGCTTCATCAATTCAACATCTCCCGCTCAGGAACGGGAGGAGAACCGCCCGCAACGGACCACGTCGTGCGGGGCAAAGCGTCGATAGTGGGCGTTCGAATGAGAGCCAAATCGTGATTCGCTCGTTACATCACCTGAGCACCATTCCCAGACAGGACAGGCAGGACCGTTGGCAGTCGCAGAAGGCCCCACCACCCGACACCTCGACCCCCGAGAGCCGACCCCCGCGCAGTGGCTCGACGATCTCCATGCGCGGCACGGACCGAGCGAGCCGCCGCGCCGCCCGATTCGGCCGGCCTCGGCGTCCGCGAGCGGCTGGGTCGTGGCCCTGCTGGCGATCGTCGCCGTTGGGGTGATCAGCCCGGTGGCGGCGCTGGGCATGTACCAGTACGTCCACGTCGGGCGGGTGTACCAGGGTGTCAGCGTCCTGGGCGTTGACCTGAGCGGCCTGACCCCGGCCGAGGCTGAGCCGCTGGTGGCCGCCCGCGGCGCCGAGCTGACGGCCCGCCCGGTGACGGTTCGGGCCGGCCAGGAGACCTGGCGCACCGACTGGGGCAAGCTCGGGCTGACGATGCCGGTGGGGACGCTGGTCGAGCGCGCCATGGCCGTCGGTCGGCAGGGTTCGCTGCCAGACCAGTTGTACGCCCAGGCGCGGGCGCTGCGGGGCGGCAGGACCGTCGCCGCCGAGGAGATGCTCGATCCGCGGCCGATCGAGACGTTCGTGCAGGCGGCGGCGGAGCGGCTCGACCGTCCGATGCGGAACGCCCGCCTCGACATGCTGCCGGACCTGAGCTTTCAGTTGACCTCGGCGCAGGTGGGGCAGCGCCTGGATCAGGACGAGGGCTACCGCCGGATGCTGGCGGCGGCGCAGGGCGGCCTGCCCGACGTCGAGCTGCCGCTGCTGGTGCTCCAGCCACAGACGACGGACGAGATGCGGCTGCCGGCCAGGGCCCGCGCCGAGGCGATGATCTCCGCCCCCGTCGAGCTGCGCTTCGCCGAGCGATCCTGGGCTATCGACCGCGCGGCGCTGGCCGAGATGCTGGTCTTCAGCGGCGGCCCCGGCGTGCCGATTACCGTGCAGCTGGATGCCGAGAAGCTGCGCCCACACATCGACAAGATCGCCAGGGAGCTGTATCAGGAGCCGCGCAACGCCGACGTGGTCTGGGCGAACGGGGCGCTCAAGGCCACCACGCCGAGCCAGGACGGCCGCAAGCTCGACGTCGAGGCGGCCATGAAGGTGGCGCTGGAGAAGATCGATGCCGGCCAGCGCGAGGTTCCGCTGGTGGCCTCGGTGACGAAGCCGGACATCGACAGCAACAACCTCGCGGCGCTCGGCGTGAAGGAGCTGATCGAGTCCGCGACCACCTCGTTCGCGGGGTCGGTGCCGCAGAAGCAGCACAACGTCAAGCTGGCGGCCTCGAGGCTGAACAACAAGCTGATCAAGCCGGGCGAGAAGTTCTCGTTCAACAAGGCGCTCGGTCCGACGACCATCGACAACGGCTTCCAGGTGGCGTTCGGTATCACCAGCGGCCCCGGCGGCCAGGGGCACCAGACAGTGCCATCCGTGGCGGGCGGCATCTGCCAGGTGGCGACGACGCTGTTTCAGCCAGTCTTCTGGTCCGGCCTTCAGCTTGAGGAGCGGCACTGGCACCTGTACTGGATCCCCGCCTACAACTCGAAGGGCGTGGTCGGCCTGGACGCCACGGTAGACGAGGAGGTGAACCTCGATCTGCAGTTCGTCAACAACACTGGGAACTACCTGCTGATCGCCAGCCGCACCGACGACACCACCGTCACCTTCGAGCTGTACGGGACGAAGCCGGGGTGGGACGTGAAGGTTGACGGCCCGAAGATCACCGATCAGAAGCAGCCCGACACGACGCCCGTCGTGGAACAGACGGCTGGCCTGCCTGAGGGGCAGCGGTATGCGGTCGAGGCCGCGCGCGAGGGGTTCACGGCGACGTTTGTGCGGACGGTGACCGCTGCCAGCGCGCAGCCGCGCGTGCTGAAGCTGGAGAGCAAGTACGCGCCGTCGCGGAACGTGACGCTGGTCGGGACGGGCGGCAGACCGCCAAGCCCGACGCCTGCGCCGTCAGGCTCGTCGAGCGGGTTCGCCACGCCGTAGCGTCGCCCGGATCCTGGCCCGAATGACGCGAAGATCGCCCCGCGGAACGTTCACGTTCCGTGGGGCGATCTTCGCGTGTCAGCCGACTGCCCGCCGTGACCGGAGTGAGCGGAGTTTCGGCGGGCTGCCGCGAACGCTCCCTCCTGGGTGCGGCTCTTGCAAGAGGGGCGACCACGCCAGATCGACGGAACAATCGGCGGCCGCCGTGCGTTGTTGAGAGTGTGGCTGGCGCGACAACGGCGCACGCGGCCAGGGCTTGTGGGAAGCGCGGAAACATCACTCGGGGTGCGGTGGCCGCGTTGTACTGAGTGTCGGGCTGCAGAGCGCCACCGTCGGCGCAGAGCACGCGGCCTGGAGGCGGAACGATGACCCGAAGCTTGCGATGGCGCCTGGCGCTGGGTCTGCTGCTGGCCGCGACGCTGTTCGGGTCCGGGCGTCCCGCGGGACCGGCCCAGGCGGCTCCTCTCGGTGCGTCCGAACCGGTCTTCGGGGTGGCGACGGGGTCCACCGAGAGCGACGGCGAGATGCTGCCCACGGGCAATGGCCGCTTCACGATTGACGACCGCGTGTTTGTCGGGAAGAGCATCGGGCGGTCGGTGGCTGGAACGGCTGCCGCCTGTTTCACGGGCGACCTGCGGGCCGTCGACGAGTGGTCGCTGGAAGCGCCGAAGATGGTGGGCACGCACGAGAGCTCGGTGACGATCCGCTCCGAGCGCGGCTCGCTGACGCTGCGGCTGCGCGGCCAGATGGAAGGGATGTCGGCCTCCGGCGCGTGGCAGATCGTGCGGGGGAGCGGCGACTGCGCCGCGCTCGACGGCGACGGCAAGTACACGGCGACGTTCTCCTCGCCCGGGAAGTCCGGCCCCGACCTGCGGCTGACCTTCGACGGCGAGACCCACGCCTGAGGCTCCAACGGGGCTGACGCGCCGCCGGACATCCTGTCGTCTGCGCGCCCGGGTACACTGCTGCCCGGGAGGCGAGGATGCTGAACAGGTTTGAGGGTGCCTGTGTGCTGATCACCGGCGGCGGTGGACGCATTGGGGCGGCGTGCGGGCGGCGCATCGCCAGCGAGGGCGGGCTGGTTGTGCTGGTCGATCGGGCCGAGTCGGCGGTCGAGCGGATCGCCGGGGAGATCCGGAGCGGCGGCGGACGGGCGCTGGCGCTCTTCGCGGATGTGACCCGCGAGGACGAGATCGACGCGACGTTTGCGCGGGCGGCACAGGAGACGGGGCGGCTTGACGCCGTGGTCGTGAACGCGGGCATCCAGCTCCACAAGCGCGACCTGCCCGTCCACCAGCAGACGTTGGACTCGTGGGACGCCACCCAGGACGTGAACTATCGCGGGGCGTTCATCACCTGTCGGGCGGCGGCGCGTCAGTTGCTGGCGCAGGGCAACGGCGGCTCCATCGTCATCATGAGTTCGGTGACGGCGTTTGTGGGGGCGGCCTCGCAGAACCCGGCCTACACGGCCAGCAAGGGCGGCGTCCTGGCCCTCGGTCGGGCGATGGCCGTGCAGTACGGCCCGGACGGCATCCGGGTGAACATGGTCTGCCCGGGGCCGCTGGAGCAGCCGCCGATGGCTGAGGACATCGACCTGCCGGCCCGCGAGCGGCGGCTGGGCGATCAGGTGCCGCTCGGGCGGCTGGGACGCGCCGACGAGATCGCGCCGGTGGTGGCGTTCCTGGCATCCTCGGACGCGAGCTTCACGACCGGGGCGGCGTTCGTGGTGGACGGCGGCTTCTCGGCCCGGTAGGCGGCGCAGGGCGATTGCATGTTCATTGGTGTCCCCGAAGCATCATGGAACGGGCGGTCGGGGACTGAAGTCCCCGCCTACAGTCACGCCGTCGCTGCGCGACGGCCGTCGGGAACGGCCGGCACTGGTGCG
>JADZEM010000095.1 GCA_020850535.1 Chloroflexota bacterium | reverse complement strand
TGACGCTCGACGTTTGCGTCAGCGGTCAGCAATGAGTCTGTCATCCTGAACGAGCGAGCTTGCGAGCGACGTGAAGGATCTCCCAACCGTGACGGTCAGCGGGTGAGGTCCTTCGCTGCGCTCAGGATGACAACTGCAAATCGCATGCTTTCACCAAAAGTTCCACGACCCACGACCCACGACCCACGACCCACGAGCTACGAGCTACGAGCTACGAGCTACGAGCTACGACCCCGTCTTCAGCCGGTCGGCCTCGTCCCGCGCCAGCTCTTCGAGTACTGCGAAGAAGTACCCCATTGCCCGACGCTGCCCGGCCGGGCCACTCCGGACCCGGCCCCGGCTCACCTGATCGACGGTCTTGGTGTACGCCATCTCAACCAGTGTGAGGAACCGCGCGCGCGGCAAGCCCGAGTTCCACCAGGCATGTTGCGCCCGCGCCAGCGAGCGCCGCGGATCGTCATCTCGGAGATGCTGGCCGTACCGTTCGATGATCGCCGCCAGCTCCGCGTTTTCCCCAGGGTCCGCGGTCGGGCGCGCAGCGCCTTCCGGAGCCGTTGTCGATCTTTGTCGGGCTGGTTCTGGCAGGATGGGATCTGAACGAAGGTCTTTGTTGGAAGAGTCTTTTTTTCGTGCACCCGTACGGGTGCTGCGCCGTGCACCGCTACCGTCACCACGCGATGCCCCGTTTTCGGTGGAGTCCGTTGCCCCGTTTTCGGTGCTACGCGATGCCCCCTTGAGGGTGCTGCGCCCTGTGGATACTGGGGATACCGCCGACACGCCGCCCATCTCGTACAGCGGCAGCGGGAGATCGCCCCGCGCCTGTTCGACGGCTTCGGTCAGCACCAGCCGTTCGAGCGCCTGGAACAGCCCGGACAGATCGCAGTAGTCGGCCCGCCGTCCGATGCCAGGGACGGTGCGCGGGGTCGCCACGAGGTACCCCTTCTGGATCAGCGACTGCTTCCAGGCATAGACCTTGTTCTTATGTCGGCCCAGCTCGTCGGCCGCCTGGAGCATCGAGACGTACGGCCAGTCTGGCCCCCACTTCTTATCCAGAATGTAGAGGCAGAGCACCAGCTCCTGGGGGGTCAGGTCGAGGTCGCCAGCGTGGCGCAGCAGGACCGACGGCGCCGGCAAGACGCCGCCCTTGACGATGAGCGGACTCAAGCGCTGCTCCCAACGGTTGTCGCTGGTCTCGTCCGACACGTCCTGCATCGATCCCACTTGACGTAGGGCGCAACGACGTAGTACCGTGTCGGGTAGACGGCGACGGGCTGCCTGGCAAGCTCCCATCGACCCGAACGGCCCCGCCGAGGCGCCGCTGGTGGCACAGCGAGCCTTACGGCTTCAAGAGATCTGGGCAGACCGTGGTGTGGCAACCACGGTCTGTTTGCGTCTGGGGAAAGCGTCTTCTCCGGGTAGTATCAGCCGGATTCCCCGAGGGGTCAAGCGCGGCTGCTCGTTCGTGTAGACGGTGGGAACGGGTCACGGTTCCGTCACAGCACCTTCTGTCGCGCCCGCTACTCTGGTAGCTTGTGCAGTCTGCCCATCCAACACGCCCTGCTGTGACTCTTCGTCAATGGCTACTCGCGACGTTGTGCAGCCTGCTCGCCAGCCGCCTTCTGTCGAGATCGACTGCTTGCGTGCCTCGTTTAGGAACCCCCGTCTGGCCTGCGGCGTCTAGCGCCGTATGACGCCTGTCGAGCATCGGCCACCGGCCCCCGCCGCGTTCCCCGATCGATCGTCCGCCGCCGTGCTCTCCCCGCTCCAGACAGCGGCGCGTGCTCCCTCGGCTGTCCCGCCCGGACGGAGCTGGCGCGACTGCCCGGCCTGGACCCTCGCCACTCTGTTCTGCGCGGGTTACGCGCTCGGTGTGCTCGGCTGGCAGCTGCTCCGTCTCACGCCGGTGGCCGACTGGTGGCTGTTCGAGCTGCTGGACATCTTCGGCGTGGCGATGTTCGCCGCGATCCCACTGCTGGCCCTGGTCTCGATGCTCTGCGCCAGTCGGGCCGGCGGACTCTGGCTGCTCGTTCCCCTGCTCGTGCTGGGCTGGGAGTATGGCAGCCTGGCCTTGCCGCGGCGGACGCCCACCGAGGGCCGGCCGGTGCGGGTGATGACGACCAACCTGCTGGCCCCCAACGGCGATCTGGCGCGGGTGGCGGCGGCCATCGTGGTCGAGTCGCCGGACGTCGTGGCGATCCAGGAGCTGAGCCGCCCGATGTCGGCGTACCTCGCCCGGCAGCTGCGGGCCGAGTACCCGCATCAACTGCTCGGCCCGACGGACTCGGTGGACGGCCTGGGGATCCTCAGCCGCCACCCGATCCATGTCGAGCCGGCGACCGGCTGGTATCAGCACGTCTGCTCCTGTCAGCGCGTCACCCTCGACGTGGACGGGCGAACCGTCACGCTGGTGAACGTCCACCCGCCGACCCCCCGCATCGAGGCGGCGCGTCTCGGGCCGCTGCGCTACCCGACGGGCTTCGATCCGAGCCGGACCAGCGGACCACTCGACGCCGCGCTGGCCGGCATCGACCGTCGCGGCGGGCCGTTGCTGATCGTCGGCGACTTCAACACCGGCGACCGCCAGCCGAAGTATCGGGAGCTGATGCGCGATCTGAGCGACGCGCACCGTGAGGCTGGCTGGGGCCTCGGGCTGTCGTTTCCCGTCCGCGAGTTCGAGGGGTGGCCCGGCACGACGCTGATCCGCATCGATTACGTCCTGCACGACCGCTCAATAGCCACCCGTGCGGCCTTCACGGGCTGGATGCCGGGCTCCGACCATCGCTACGTCGTGGCGGACCTGCTGCTGCCGTAGCGCACGACCGTCGCGCGTTTGTTGACGCCCCGATGACGCGGTCGGCCTCCAGCGGCCGACCGTGTCATCGGGGCGGCCTGGCTCGGCACTAGCGCGCCACCGTGGGCATCCGGCATCCTCTCTCTCGTTTCTACGGTGACTGCACGCAATGCCAGACCTGTTTCGCGCTGTTGGCGTTGCGTGCGACGCGGTGATGAGTGCCCTGCTGTGAGTGCCCTGCTGTGATGGTCGTGGTGGTGGAGAGCAAAGTCGCTCCCGAGCAGGTGGATGAGGCGTTGCGCCGGGCGCAGGACGAGCTTCGGCGCGCCCTCCGCGCGCCCGGCGAGCAGGGCCAGTCTCGGTTCTTCCAGAGTCGCACCGATCCGTCGAGCTTCCTGTACCTGGGCGTCTGGTCGAGTCGGACCGACTTCGAGGCCCGCTTCACTGCGCGGCAGCGGTCAGCCGTCGAGCAGGCGATGCTAAACCCGATCGCCCCGCGCTACTTTCGAATCCTCTCGACATTCGAGCGTATCCTGGTCCCGATGGATCTGGTCGTCTGTCAGGTGGTGAACGGGCCGCCGAGCGCCGCCTCCCCGCTCCGCGACTTCTTCGCCGAGCTGGTGCGCCGGCGCGGGCTGGGACCGCCGGGGCTGGTGCTCAGCCTGATTTGCCAGGAGATCGATGCGCCCGGCAACTTCGTGCTGGTCACCGGGTGGCGCTCGCCGGAGGCGATGGCCGCGATCGTGTCGAACGTCGGGGTCGACTTCGACGCGCAGATCGCCGCGGCCGGGGCCACCTACCATCGCTTCGTCGGGCAGACCCGCTACGATTCGTCGCTGCAGGCCGGCCGCGCCACCACGGCCCGCCCCGACCGGCCGCTCGTGGATGACCCGTGAGCCCGTCCGTCACTGGCTGACAGGCACTCCGCTCGTAGTGACCGCAACGGCGCTTGCGCGCGTCTTCTGTCGAGGCGTACGCTGTACAGTGGGACTGTCTCGGCGCACAGGGGGCTTGCGCCTGCGAGGCCGGCCCGATCCCGGCTCGGTCTCAGGCACGGAGGGCACGCGATGCGGCGCACACTGGCCGCGATCTTCCTGGCCGGCATGGTGGTGCTGGCCGGCATCTCCGCGTGGCCGGCCGTCGCGCAGACGGGCGCCTGCCAGCTTGCACCCGTCTTCGTGATGCTGCGCGATCTCGTCGGGCGTGAGCGGGTCGGTGAGTGCGCCGGCCCCGCGATCCGCAACGACGCCGGCGACTTCACCCAGGCCACGGCTCGCGGCACGATGACCCTCCGTTCGAGCGACCTCGTCGCCACGTTCAGCGACGGACAGACTACCTGGCTGTACGGGCCGCGCGGCCTGGAGAGCCGAGGCAGCACCGGGCGGTTGCCCTGGGAGACGGCCGCCACCACCGCGGTGACCGGTCCGCTGCCTGGTGGGCAGCCCCCGGCCGGCCAGACGACCGCGCCGGCCGGGTCGGTCCCGAGCGGCACCGTGGCTGGCCCAACCGTCGCCACGCCGATGCCGTCGCCCGTCCCCCTCTCGACGCTCCCGCTCACCTTCGACGGCGACGACACGGCCACCACCCGGCCGTTCGACCTTGCCGGCGGCGACTACCGGGTGGCCTACGAGGCCGAGATCCAGCGCGGCAACCAGAGCTGCTACGTGGGCAGCCGGCTGCGCCGCGCCGGCGACGCGAACCCCGGCTCGTTGGTCGTTCACACGACGCTGAACAGCTCCAGCGACCGCACCCTCTCGGGCGAGACCCGCCTGTTCGGGGTTGCGCCCGGGCGGTACGTCCTGGACGTGATGACGACCGGCTGCGCCTGGAAGATCACGCTGCTCGCGCCACGGTAGGCGGCGCTCCGGGACCACGGCCAGACGGACCACGCCAGACGGACCCTGCCCGACAGCCCCAGCCGGCTGGACCCGACGCCTGGAC
This sequence comes from Chloroflexota bacterium, assembly GCA_020850535.1. Classification (NCBI taxonomy): domain Bacteria; kingdom Bacillati; phylum Chloroflexota; species Chloroflexota bacterium. The sequence continues at coordinate 26,888 of JADZEM010000095.1, read as the reverse complement.
GAGTCCCGACCTCCCCAACGGGCCATCGAGAATGACCCAGGTGGGTCACCTGATTTGCGTCTCTGGCGCCGTTTATTCATATGAAGCCCGACGGGTCGTCGGACTGCCCGAGCGGATGCCGATCGCTGAGACCTGGCCAGTCTCGTGAAGGTGATGGGGACCGCTCGGCTGACGACCCGTCGGGCTTCACCAGTCTCTGCGCCCGGTGCTCAGGGCAATCGCATCGTCCAGCCTGGAGGCCCTCACCCCCCAACCCAGTCGGGCCACCGGGCCTGTGTGCGGGCGAGAGGGAGACACACGAGACCGTCGTTGCTCCCCCTCGCCCGCGCACAGGGAGAGGGGGTTGGGGGGTGAGGGCCTTCCCGCAGGAATTCGTCAAACGCCATCAAGCCCCGACGAGGCCACAACGCAAGCTGCCACATGCCACGGTCGATCTGGTATGCGAAACGGGGGGCAGGCCACACAGGCCACCGATGCTCGCGGTACCCGTCAGCGCCAGCCGGCCGCCGTCTGATCCTTGATCTCGCGGACCTTCCCCTCGCGGCGGAACGACGGGATCAGCCGTTCGGGCAGGTGCCCGTGCAGGCGAATGCCGTGCGGGCGGTGCTCCTCGCGGATCAGGAACCCTTCCCGCCGGAACACGGCCACCAGCCGGCCCGCCGAGAACGGCAGATCGACCTCGACCTCGCGGACTTCCATCCCGAGCCGCCGCGCGATGCGTGCCCGCAACGCGCCGATACCCGCCCCCGTCTGCGCTGAGACGATGACCGCGTCCTCGGGGTCGGCCTCCCAGTCGGCGTCCAGATCGACGGGCATCGTCAGCAAGTCTGACTTGTTCAGCACCAGCAGCGTCGGCTTCTCTGCGAGCCCCAGCTCTTTGAGGATCGCCTCGACGGCGTCTCGCTGCTCGCGGGCGTTCGGGTGCGAGGCGTCCACCACGTGCAGCAGCAGATGGGCGTCCTGCAGCTCTTCGAGGGTGGCGCGGAACGCGGCGATCAGTTGCGGCGGCAGGTTCTGGATGAAGCCCACCGTGTCCGAGATCACGGCGTAGCCGCCGCCCGGCAGCCCCATCCGGCGGGTGGTCGGGTCGAGCGTCGCGAACAGCTTATCCTCAGCCGTGACGCCGGCCTCGGTGAGGCGGTTCATCAGGCTGGACTTGCCGGCGTTGGTGTACCCCACCAGGGCCACCAGCGGCGTCCCCAGCCGGCGGCCCGCCCGAATCCGCGCCCGGTGGCTGCGGACCTGGGCGATCTCCTTCTTGAGCGCCACGATGCGGTCCCGCACGAGGCGGCGGTCCAGCTCGATCTGCCGCTCACCAGGGCCGCCCCGCGAGCCGATCCCGCCGACCTGTCGCTCCAGGTGGCTCCAGGCGCCGGCCAGTCGTGGCAGTAGATACTCCAGCCGCGCCAGCTCCACCTGGAGGCGGGCCTCGCTGGTCCGGGCGCGCTGCCCGAAGATCTCGATGATCAGGCCCGGACGGTCCAGCACCGGCCCGTCGATGCGCTTTTCCAGGTTGCGCTGCTGAACGGGACTGAGTGCGCTGTCCACCACCAGCAGGTCGAAGCCCGGCTCCTGGCGCTGCTCGGCCAGATCGGCCGCCTTGCCCCGCCCGAAGAAGGTGGCCGGGTCCGGGTGCTCGCGGCGCTGGATCGTGCGGCCGGCCACCGTGCCGCCGGCCGTCTCGACCAGCCGTGCCAGCTCGTCCAGGGAGTCTTCGGCGTCCCAGGCGTCGGCGGACGGCCAGTCGAGGGCGGCGAGCATCGTCCGGGCGCCGGTGGCGGGTGCAAGCCCGTCGCGGCGCTCGGCCTCACGGCGTTCGGTGTCTCTGCGGAGCCACTCGCGACGCTCTTCTTCGAGTGTTGCGATCAGTTCGTCGTCGGGCTGTCGCCCACGTTGTCTTGGCATCGTCTACGGAGTGTACCAGGGTGTGCGCCGCTGCCGTGAGAACGGAACGCGCGCAGCGCGTTTGCCTGATGACCGCGTTACGTGGCCTCGTCGGGGGCTGAAGCCCCCGCCTACCATCCTGCAGTCGCTCCGCGACGCTCCGGTCTGACCTGTCGACGGCGCTGCCCGGCATCAGACTACTGCTCGTTGAAGGCCGCGCGGATCTGCAGGTCCGGATCGACCTCGTCCGCGCCGGCCACCTCGGCGATCACCTTCCTGAGCGTGCCGGTGAACCTGAACGGCGCGGCGTACTGATCCGTCACGGGCAGGCCGCTGTCGAAGCCGCAACACAGCCCCTCGCCCGAGGTCTCGATGACCCCGGGGACGGTGTGCGGGATCTCGCCCTGCCCGACCTGCTGGTCGCCAATGTAGAGCGTACCGATGCCCTGGTGCTCGCCGGTCTTGCGGAAGCGGAAGCCGAGCGTCAGCGGGCCCGTCGGCAAGGTCACCTCTGAGGTCACGCGGTACTCGGCCAGCCCCAGGTAGTTGTGGACGTAGTGCAGGCGGCCATCCTGCACGTACAGCGCGTACCCCGCGAACCAGCTTCCGTGCGCCAGCAGGACGCCCTCCGCGCCACCCGCCGGGATCTCGACGTGCGCGCTGATGGTGTGCGAGCGGTTCTTGACATTGACGGCGGTGTACTCGAAGCTCGGCGCGCCGCCGGGGTAGTAGACGTACCGCCCGGACGGCCGCGCTGCCAGCGGCTTCGGCTCGGCCATGCGGGCCTGCATGCGCGAGTCGAGCGGGAGGACGTTGTACTTCTCGGCCTCCTCCCACCAGAGCGCGATCAGCTCCTGGAGCTTTTCGGGGTGCTGCTCGGCGAGGTTCCGCGTCTCGGAGAAGTCCTCGGCCACGTGGTACAGTTCCCACTGCTGGGCGTCGAGCATCTCCTCAGTCAGGACCGGCCCCTGCTCCTGCTCGGCAACCGCCTTCCAGCCATCCTTCCAGATCGCCCGCGAGCCGATCATCTCGTAGTACTGGACAGACTTTCTGGTCGCGGCAGACCCGTCCGTGAACGTGTGCGCGAAGCTGACCCCTTCGACCGGCTTCTGGGGCACGCCATTGAGCGCGGCCGGCGCAGACAGGCCCAGCGCTTCGAGGACCGTCGGCACGATGTCCACCACGTGGGCGTACTGGCCGCGTATCTCTCCCCGCGCCTGGATGCCCGCCGGCCAGTGCACGATCAGCGCGTCGCTCATGCCGCCCTGGTGCAGGTACCGCTTCCAGCGCTTGAGCGGCGTGTTGCCGGCCCAGGCCCAGCCCCACGAGTAGTTGGCGAAGGAGCGCACGCCGCCCCAGTCGTCCAGGTGGGCCAGGTTGTCCTCGACGGTCGGCTGGATGCGGTTCGGGAACAGGTTCTCGTTGAAGGAGCCGCAGGGGCCGCCCTCGGAGCTGGCGCCGTTGTCCGAGGTCAGGAAGATCAGCGTGTTGTCCAGCTCGCCGATCTCCTCCAGGTAGTCGATCACCCGGCCGATGTGGTGGTCGGTCTGCTCCAGGAAGGCGGCGTACACTTCCATCTGGCGGGCGTACAGCCGCTGCTCGTCGGCCGAGAGGCTGTCCCAGGCGGGCACCCACTCCGGCCGCTCCGAAAGCTCGGTGCCGGGCGGGATGACGCCGGCCGCAAGCTGACGGGCGTAGACCTCTTCCCGCCAGCGGTCCCAGCCCTTGTCGAACTGGCCCCGGTACTTCTCGATCCAGGCCCGCTCGACGTGGTGCGGCGAGTGGCCGGCTCCGAGGCAGTAGTAGAGGAAGAACGGCTTCTCCGGCGAGACGGTTCGGAGATCAGTGACGAACTCGATGGCCCGGTCGGCCAGGTCGGCGTTCAGGTGGTAGCTCTCGTCGAGGGCGGTCGGCGGATCGATGTAGTGGCTGTCGCTGACGAGGGTCGGGAACCACTGGCTGGTCTTGCCGCCGAGGAAGCCGTAGTACCGCTCGAAGCCGCGCGAGAGTGGCCAGCGGGCCTTCGACGCCCCGGAGGCGTACTCGGAGGCGAGCGTCAGGTGCCACTTGCCGACGGCGAAGGTGGCGTACCCCTCCTGCACCAGCATCTCGGAGAGGAACCCGTTCTCACGCGGGACGCTCCCGTTGTAGCCGGGGAAGCCGGTCGCCATCTCCTGGATGATGCCGACGCCGTTCGAGTGGTGGTTGCGGCCGGTCAGCAGGCAGGAGCGGGTCGGCGAGCAGATCGCCGTAGTGTGGAAGTCGCGGTAACGCAGGCCGTTCTCAGCCAGCCGGTCGAACGTCGGGGTGCGGATGTCCGCGCCGAAGCAGCCGAACTGCGCGAACCCGACATCGTCCAGCAGGATGAACACGATGTTCGGCGCGCCGGGCTGCGCGGCCTTCGCGATGGGCCATGCGGAGGTTGACGTGCTGGCCGTCCGGCCGATCTCGCCGCTGAACGGCGTGCCTTCTCGGTAGGTGCGGATCTCTGACACCGTCGTCTCCAGGTCTGTGTGCTGTCGAGGATCAGCAGGCGGGGAAAGGTCCGCCGTCAATACGGCATGAGCCGTCAATACGGCATGATCAGCGGCGGGCCGTACGGCATCGCCTTGATGGTGGCGTCGTAGCTCTTGAGCAGCAGGTCCGTTTTGACGCCCTGGTGCTCGGGGCTGTCCCAGAGGCTGGTGAACTCGTCCGGGTCGGTCTCCAGGTCGTACAGCTCGCCCAGCCCGACGTGGTGGTAGACCACCAGCTTCCAGCGGCGGTCGCGGTACATGCTGGCGAAGGTCCGGTTCGGCATGTCGAACGCGGCGTAGCATTCCGTCCGCACGAACTCGCGGTGCTGGTCGGCCGGGGCCGCGCCGGTCAGGATCGGCAACAGCGAGCGCCCCTGCACGTCGGCCGGGATCGGCAGCCCGAGCGTCTCCATCAGCGTCGGCATGATGTCCGTCAACTCGACCAGGGCATCGCTCTTGAGGCCAGCCTGGAACTGCCCAGGCAACGCCACGATCAGCGGCACCCGCACCATTCCCTCGAAGAAGCGCGGCCCCTTCTGGGTCAGGCCGTGGTCACTGCGGGACTCGCCGTGGTCAGTCGAGAAGATGACGATGGTGTTCTGGAGCTGCCCTGTCCGCTCCAGGTGGTCGAGGATCTTGCCGAAGTGCTCGTCCACCATCTCGATCATGGCGTAGTAGGCGGCCTGGAGCTTCTTGCCGCCGTACTGTTCCGGGCGGCGCGGCGAGGACTGGAAATCGACGCCGCCATCTTCGAGCATCTGCTGGTGCGCCAGGTCGCTCTCGCGGAACAGCGGCCCCGGCAAGGCGTCGGGATCGTAGCGGCGGTAGTACTCCCAGGGCGGGTTGAACGGTGGGTGCGGATCGTAGACGTTCACCGAGAGCAGCCAGGGGCCGGCCCGCTCCTCGTCGATGAACTCCAGCGCCATCTCGGTGGCCCAGGTGGTCTGGTGCAGGTCCGGCGGGACGTTGTCCTTCTCCGCGGACGGCTCCATCAGGTCGCCAAAGGTGTTGGTCTTGACGGTCAGGACGTCGTCCGGATCGATGCCCTTCGCCCGGATCCAGTCCACGTAGTCGTGGCCGCGCGTCCAGTTGTTGCGTGGCGCGTGGGAGTACTTGAAGGAGCGATAGCCGTCGTCAGTGCGGACCTCGCGGCCATTTGCCGCCCCAGCCAGGTGGAGCTTGCCGACGAGGCCGCAGTCGTAGCCGACATCGGCGAGCCGCCGGGTGATGAGGCGCTCGCCCTCGGGGAAGGTGGCGTTGCCGTTGCAGTTCAGCGGGATGCTGCTCGGGTACTTGCCGGTCAGGAACGAGGCGCGGCTGGGCGTGCAGATCGGCGCCTGGCAGTACGCCCTGGTGAAGGTCGTCCCCATGGCTGCCAGACGGTCCAGGTTCGGGGTCCGCACGTGCGGGTTGCCGCTCGGGCCGATGGCGTCGCCGCGAAGCTGGTCGGCGCAGTACCAGAGGATGTTGGGACGGCGGTCAGGCGCGGATCGCTGCGGCATGATCACCTCGGCGTGATGGGCTGGAAGCACGCAGAGGATACGCCGCCGGCGAGGGTGGGGCCAGAGACGATGGTTGGCGCTGACGGCCGAACGGTTGCCGTCCGGCCCGCCCTGCCCCTAGACTTCCCCTGTCAGCGCTCCGAAGGGGAGTAACTGGCGGCTCCCTCGGGAGTCGCAGGTAGGGTCAACACGCTGGGGGTTGTGCCCCCTGGTCCTACCGGCTAGCGCCTTCGCTAGCTCAGCCAGACCTTCGGCCCACGATCCGCGCCTGCGCGGGATCAGTCGGGCCGATGGTCTCTTGCCACGGCCCCCTGGCCCTCCGCGCGCGGCTCTGGAGACGGCGAGTCACGGTATGGACCCGTCGTCGGGCGTCAGTCCCATCTGGAGCCTGCCCGTGCAACCCGTGACCCAACCCCGTTCGCAGGTGAGACCGTCTCTGACACGGTTCGCCTGGCTGTCCATCGCGGCAGCGATCGTGACCATCGCGCTCAAGGCCGCGGCCTACGCCCTGACCGGCTCCGTCGGCCTGCTCTCCGACGCGATGGAGTCGCTCGTCAACCTCGTCGCCGCCATCGTCGCGCTGATCGCCCTGAGCATCGCCGCCCGCGAGCCAGACGCCGAGCGCGCCTACGGCTACGAGAAGGCCGAGTATTTCTCCAGCGGCATCGAGGGGGCGCTCATCATCGTCGCGGCCATCAGCATCGTCTACACGGCGGTTGGCCGGCTCCTGAGTCCCGGCGAGCTGGAGGCCATCGGCCTCGGCCTCGCGGTGTCGTGTGTCGCGTCGCTGGTGAATCTCGTGGTGGCGATGCGGCTGCACCAGGCCGCCCGCGCCTACCACTCGATCACCCTCGAAGCCGACGCCAAGCACCTGATGACCGACGTCTGGACCTCCGTTGGCGTCCTGATCGGCGTCGGGGCAGTCTGGGCCACCGGCTGGCTCTGGCTCGACCCGCTGGTGGCGCTGGCCGTCGGCGTCAACATCGTCTGGTCTGGCTGGCACCTCGTGCGCCGCTCGGTGCTCGGCCTGCTCGATACCGCCATCATCCCCCAGGAGCGGGCGAAGCTCGACGGCATCCTGGGCCGGTACCGGCCCCAGGGCATCGAGTTCCACGCCATCCGCACCCGGCAGGCCGGCGTCCGCCGCTTCATCTCGATGCACGTCCTGGTGCCCGGCTTCTGGACGGTCCAGCACGGTCACGACCTGCTGGAGCAGCTCGAAGCCGACATCCGCGAGGTGATCCCCTCGACCACCGTCTTCACCCACCTCGAGCCGATAGAAGACCCCGTCGCCTGGGAAGACATCGGGCTGGACCGGTAACATCCCGCAGGCGGACTCCGCCCGGGTTGTTGGCTTCCTCTGGGCCGAGGCTGGCCCGGCATCGCTGTCTGGGCCGTCGCCGTTCTCGTTTGACGAGGAGGATGCCCGCCTGCTGGAGATCTTCGTGCAGACGGCGCCCTGCCCGACCGCCTGCCGCTACCCCGACACCGCCAGCGGCTGGGTGGCCCTCCATCGCACCATCCCCGGCGTGCACCCGGAATAATCTGCCGCGGGCAGCGTTACACCGTGTAGGTTTAGCACTAAACCTTCCGGGGCTGAGCGGACGCCGCTGCTGCCCCGGGTGGAAGGAGACCCACACCATGGCGCCCCGTCTTGAACTCGGTCTGGACACGTTCGGCGATGTCACCTTCGACGCCGATGGCCGGCCGCTGCCCCATGCCCAGGTTATCCGCAACGTCGTCGCAGAGGCCGTCCTGGCCGATCGGCTTGGCCTCGACTTCGTCGGCGTCGGCGAGCACCACCGCGACGACTTCGCCGTCTCCGCGCCAGAGGTCGTCCTGGCGGCCATCGCCGGCCAGACCGAGCGTATCCGGCTCGGCTCCGCCGTCACCGTCCTCAGCTCGGACGATCCGGTCCGTGTCTTCGAGCGCTTCTCGACCCTCGACGCCCTCTCGAATGGCCGGGCCGAGGTGATCCTCGGGCGCGGCTCGTTCACCGAATCGTTCCCGCTGTTCGGCTACCCGCTGGACCAGTACGAGCAGCTCTTCGAGGAGAAGCTCGACCTGTTCGCGCAGCTACGCAAGCAGCAGCCGGTCACCTGGTCCGGGCAGACCCGCTCCAGCCTGACGGATCAGCTGGTCTACCCACCCACCGAGTCCGCCCCGCTCACCACCTGGGTGGCCGTTGGCGGCAGTCCCGAGTCCGTCGTGCGGGTGGCCCGGCATGGCCTCCCGCTGATGCTGGCGATCATCGGCGGCGCGCCGGCCCAGTTCAAGCCGCTGGTTGACCTCTACTACCGAGCGCTGGAGCACTTCGGACAGCCGAAGCTGCCGATTGGCGTCCACTCGCCGGGCTACATCGCCGCCACCGATCGGCAGGCCCTGGACGAGGCCTGGCCGCACTACCAGGCCATGATGGGGCGGATCGGCCGCGAGCGCGGCTGGCGCCCGATGGTCCGCGCCCAGTTCGAGCAGACGGCCGGCCCGGACGGCGCGCTGTGCGTCGGCTCGCCGGAGACCGTTGCCACGAAGATCGTCAAGGTGGCGCAGGAGCTGGGGCTCTCCCGGTTCGACCTGAAGTACAGCCTCGGGACGCTCCCGCACGAGAACCTGATGGAGAGCATCCGGCTCTACGGCACGGAGGTTGCGCCGCGCGTGCAGGCGGCGCTGAGCGGCTCGGAGCAGCCGGCCGAGGTGGCGTAACGGCAACCGGTGCTTTACCGCGGCAGTTGCCGCACGCGGGCGGCCTCGCGCGTGAGGTGGTCGCGCTCTTGCACGCTGGTCGCAGCGCGGGCGGCCTCCGCGTACAGCTCGGTGGCGTGCGCGAGGTCGCCGGCCCGTTCGAGCAGGTAGGCTCGCACGGCGGCGTAGCGGGGCACGGCGGGTTCCACCTGGGCCAGCGCCGTCAGGCCAGCCTGCGGCCCTTCGGCCTCGCCCACCGCCACCGCGCGGTTGAGCTGCACCACGGGGCTGCCGGTCAGGCCCAGCAGCTCGTCGTACCACTCCACGATCTGCGGCCAGTCCGTCTCGGTGGTGCTCGGGGCGTCTGCGTGCAGGGCGGCGATCGCGGCCTGCGCCTGATACTCGCCGAGCCGGTCCCGGGCCAGCGCGGCTTGCAGGATCGTCACCCCCTCGGCGATCAGGCCGGTGTCCCAGCGAGACCGATCCTGCTCGGTGAGCGGCACCAGCCGCCCGCCCGGGCCAGTGCGCGAGGCCCGGCGCGCATGGTGGAGCAGCATGAGCGCCAGCAGCCCGGCCACCTCTGGTGCGTCGGTCAGGGCGGCGAGCTGGCGGGTCAGCCGGATCGCCTCGACCGCCAGATCGACGTCCCCGCTGTACCCCTCGTTGAACACGAGGTAGAGCACCTGGAGCACCGTCTTGAGGTCGCCGGGCTGGTCGAGCGGCAGCCCGGCCAGCCGCCGCTTGGCCCGACTGATCCGCTGCGCCATCGTCGCCTCGGGCACCAGGTACGCCGTGGCGATCTGCCGCGTCGTCAGCCCGCCGACGGCCCGCAGCGTCAGGGCGACCGCCGCGCTCCGAGACAGGGCCGGGTGGGCGCACAGGAAATACAGGTGCAAGGTGTCGTCCGTGTCGGAGGCTGGCCCGGCCGGCGGCTCGACCTGGACGGCCTGCTCGCGCCCGCGCCGTGACGTCTCGGCGCGGGCCGCGTCGAGGAACCGCCGCCAGCCGGCCGTAACCAGCCACGCTTTCGGATCGCGTGGCGGATCGGCCGGCCAGGATGCCAGTGCCCGGAGCAGGGCCTCCTGCACCGCGTCTTCGGCCGACGCGAAGTCTGCTCCGCGCCGGACGAGGATGGCGATCGCCGCCGGCGCCAGCTCCCGTAGCAGCGCCTCGTTCACTCGGTCACCGTGGGCGGCTCGTGCATGAACGGGCGCACCTCAAGCCACTCGTGTATCGGCTTGCCGCCGGCCCCGGGCGCGGCGGACAGCTCGCCGGCCAGCTGGACGGCGCGGTCCCAGGACTCTACGTCGATGATCATCCAGCCAGCGATCAGGTCTTTGGTCTCTGCGAACGGGCCATCGGTCGCTGCCGGGCGGCCTTCGCCGTCGTACTGCACCCACGCGCCTTCGGGGGCGAGCGCCTGGGCATCGACGAACTCACCTGACTCCTGGAGGCGTGCCGCGAAGTCGCGCATGAACTGGATGTGCGCGTCCACCTCCTGCGGCGTCCAGCGGTCCATCGGCACGTTGTTGACGGGCGCCGGCGCGCCACGATAGTGCTTGAGCAGCAGATACTTCACGAGGGTTCTCCCTGGTCGTCGGGCAGCCCGGTCAGGCCGCTCGTATCAGTAGGACGGAGCCGTCAGGCGATTCTCGACCCCCGCCGGGCTGGCCCGCCAGGACATCGGCGGACTCGCCAGGGCGATTGCATGTTGATGTCGTCGTGCCGCCGCGTCGGGGCTTGAAAGCCCCGCCTACGATCCTGCAGTCGCTTCGCGACGCTCCAGTCGCACCAGTGCCTGCCGTTCCCGACGGCCGTCGCGCAGCGACGGCGTGACTGTAGGCGGGGGTTTCAACCCCCGACCGCCCGTTCCATGATGCTTCGGGGACACCAATGAACATGCAATCGCCCTGGCGGACTCGCCGCCAGGACATCGGCGGACTCGCCGCCAGGACATCGGCGGACTCGCCGCCAGGTCAGCTCAGGTGCTGCTTCACCTGGCCGGCCGCCGCGATCAGCTCCGGCGTCGAGAGGTTCGGGTTGTTGAACGTGAACCCCTGCGCGCCCACCCGCATGAACCCATGCAGGATCTCGGCGGCCTGCTCTGGGGTGGCCGGGCGGACCATTGCGCGGCGGGCCGGCGGCAGCCGGTCCACGACCGCGCGCCCCTCCTGCTCGTCGCGGACCAGCCAGACCGGCGCACCGATGGTCCGCACGATGGCGGACGGATCGCGCCCGACGGCCCGGCAGTGCTCTTCGAGGATCGCGTTCTTCCGCGTGAACTCCTCGGGCGTCGGCACGAACCAGTGCGTGAGGTCGGCGTGGCGCGCTGCCAGCCGGAGCGTCCGCTGCTCGCCAGCCCCGCCCACCAGGATCTTCGGGCCGCCCTGCTGGAGCGGGCGCGGCTCGTTCAAGGCCCGGTCGATGCTGTAGTAGCGGCCCGTGAAGCTCGGGCGCGTGTCGGCGAACATCAGCTGCGCGATGGTCAGCGCCTCGCCCAGCCGGTCCATCCGCTCGCGGACCGGCGGGAACGTGAAGCCGTAGCCGGTGTGCTCTGACTCGTTCCAGGCCGCCCCGATGCCCAGGATCGCCCGCCCCTTCGAGATGATGTCGAGGGTGGTGACGGTCTTCACCAGCAGGGCCGGGTTGCGGTACGTCACCCCGGTGACCAGCGTGCCCAGGCTGATGCGGCTCGTGGCCTGAGCCAGCGCCGCCAGCACGGCGTACGCTTCGAGCATCGGCTCGGTCTCCGGCCCGACGACGCCGATCTGGTAGAAGTGGTCCATGACGGTGAGGAGGTCGAAGCCGGCCGCCTCGGCCGCCTGCGCCTGCGCCACGACCCGGTCAAAGAGCTGGTCGGGGGGAAGATCGTGGTGGCTGAAGTTGGGCATGTGCAGGCCGAAGAGTGGAGCCATCGTCGTGCGTACCTCCAACAGGGATGGTGCGGCGTCCGCGCAGGCGCGCGCCAGAATCGACGACGCGACGACGACGCTCGCTTGACAACCTATTCATTGATTGAGTAGATTGTGGCAGGCGGGCTGGCCTGCTGGCTCACTCGCCGTCGGTGTCGTTTCCGGGCCGGGATGTGCGCCTCCTGGCCGTCGCTCCTGCTGGATGATGGCGCGTGTTCGCACCGCGCGCTGTCTCATGGTCTCGGTCTGCCCGTGTCCGGGGTCATGTCTCTCCTCCGCACGGGCCGGCGCGGCTACGAGCGGCCGCGCCGGCTCCTGAGGCGGTTCTCCAACGAGATCTTCGCGGCCCACGCGGCACAGGTGCTCACGCGGCGCCGGCGCCCGCCCCGGGCCCCACGCTGGCTCGTCATCCGCGTCTGTGGGGGAGGCGGATGACGCGGGTCGGAGCGGTCGCCGGTTCCCCTCCGCAGCGGCGACCGCTCCGACCCTCCCTGTTCTCGATGGACCGGCCATGCCCGCGACGGCCTGGAGACCCTGCACCGCTCGCGTATCATGCGATCGTCCTGTGGAGGCGTACCGTGCCCGATCGGTCCTCGCCCATCGCCGTCTACCACGCCGGCTCGTTGAACGCCGCGATGGCCGAGCTGCGCCACGCGCTGCTGTCGGCCGGCGGCCCACCGTCTGAGACGCACGGCGGACCGTCCGTCGCGCTGGCAAACGGCATCCGGGCCGGCGAGTTGCAGGCGGATCTCTTCGCCAGCGCCGACGCCCAGGTGATCGAGTCGGTGTTGTTCGGCGCGGAGCACACCCCGGCCGCGCGCTGGCTGGTCATCTTCTGTCGACAGCGGATGGCCCTGGTCTACAGTCCGCGCAGCCGGTTCCGCGCCGAGCTTGACGCGGCGGCGGCCGGCGCGGTCCCCTGGTACGAGGTGGCCCAGCGGCCGGGGTTCGTCTTCAAGCGCGGCGATCCCCGCAACGATCCTGGCGGCTACCGAGGCGTGCTGGCTTGCCGCCTGGCCGAGCTGCACTACGGCATCCCAGGCCTTGGAGATCGGCTGCTGCAGGGCGAGAACAGCGAGGATCGGATCGTCGTGGGTGGGGACTTCACCCCGCTGATCGAGGGGCGCGCGGACGCCCACCTGACGCACGCCACCACGGCCGCCCGCCTCGGCCTACCGATGATCATGCTTCCTGACGAAATCGATCAGGGGAACCCCTTGCTGGCCGCCTTCTACGCGCGGGTCTCGTACACCAACCCGCTCGGGCAGACCTTCCGGGGCCGGCCGCTGGCCTACGGCGCGACGATCCCGACCAGCGCCGCTAATCCCGAGGGCGCGACGGCGTTTCTCCGGTTTCTGCTCTCCGAGGCCGGCCAATCGATCCTCGCCACGCACGGCTTCGAGCCGGCCGTTCCGCTGGTCGGCGGCGACGCCCAGGCCCTGCCGCCGACGGTGGCCGCGCTCGTCCAGGGGCGCTACGACGAGGCCGGCTGATACAGCATCTGTATACCTGACGATTCTCCGTCAGGAGGGGCCGCGGAACTGGCAGACCACGCTCCGGCTCCCGCCGCCGAACGGCAGGATGTTGAACTGCGCCTCCGTCGGATCCTTGTACTCGCGCGCCCCGATGGCCGTCAGCTTGACCGTGTGGATGCCAAGCGGCGTCTTGGGCAGCTCGGCGTACGGCTTGAGGAACGTCGCCTCGGCCACGCCCGGCACCACCTGCCCATCAAGCTCCCACACGAAATCGAACAGGTCGGTGAACGGCGGCGAGAGGTACGCGTTGAAGCTCATCAGCGAGAACTGGCTCAGTTCGGCCGGATCTGGCTGGAGCGAGACGCCCAGTTGGAACAGGTCCGGGTTCTCCGGCTTGTTGGTCATGCCGGGGTACGCCTGGTCCGGGATGTTGGCCGGGATCAGCGCGCAGATGCGCGGGCCGACCGCCACGCGGACCGTGAACTTGCGGCGCGGATCCACCATCGCGCCGTCGGCCGGGCGGGCCGTCAGGATGTAGTCGCCGTCCTCCACCTCGATGGCGCGCTCGTCGGGCCGCACGAACCCGAGCTTGCGCCGCTCGGACTCGGTGGACGTGCCCTTCACCTGGACGGACCAGCACCCGACGTCGGTGCCCGTCTTCATCGAGAACAGGCCCAGGTTCAGGTCGTACCACTGGTCGCCGACATACACGAACGCCGTGCCGCGCTCCTTGACGCTGAAACGGTAGCGCCGGACCTCGCCCGGCCCGCCGAGCGCCTCCTGATCGCTGACCCAGCCGTCCGCGCCGGGCTGCCCGATGGACATCGGCTCGCCAGTGCCCTGCGAGCCACAGATCTGCTGCGGCACTTCCTGGCCGAGCGCCTGCTCGGTCGCCCGGGGCTGGACGGTCAGCACGACCGCCAGCGCCAACGCCAGGGCGGCCCGCACCACCGTCCGCCCGAGTCTCTGCTGTCTGTTGAACATCAGGCTGCCCCCTTCCCGATGCACGCCGCGAACGCCTGCATCCACCGGCACGGCGTTGCACCGGCGGCGCGTGTGGTCCCGATAGTCCCGGTCGGGACCAGGTGTCTGGCCCGCTCTCGCCTCCTCGCGCTGCATCCTGCTTATGGGCACACTCCACCTGGGCAGCTCGATCCGCCAGAGCTGCTCGGTGCTGGCGCTGGCGGCGTGTACGAGCCGCCACTGGGCCGAGGCTGCGTCTGGGGGGCCGTCTGCTGCTGCTGCGCTGGCTGCTGCGGCACAACAACCGGGCGCGGCGTGGCGGTCGGCACGGGCGTCGGGGTGTAGCTCACCAGCCGCATCTGCGCCTCGCCAGCGTCCGGGAGGATGTCCAGCGCCCGCATCAGGACCGGGAACGCCGCATCGTGCTCGCCTGCACCGAGCAGCCGATCCGCCTTCATGATCAGTAACGCATACAACTTCTGGCGGGTTTCGCGGAAGTTCGCGTCGAGCTGCATGTTCTCTTCGAGCAGCTTGATCGCCAGCTCCTGATCCCGGTCCCAGGCCGCTTCCATCTGCGCGTAGTTCCTGGTCAGGAGCGCCTGTTTGCGCCCATCCTGGGCCGCCCCGTCGCCCGGGCGCACCTTCAGCGCCGACTCGAACTGCTCGATGCTGCCGTCGATGTTGCCGCCGTCCAGCAGCGACCGTCCGAACGCCATGTGCACGTCGTACTGGGCGTCGTCCAGGCCCGGCACGCCGGTGTTGCCCCGGCGCAGATCGTCGAGCATCGAGAGGGCCGAGGCGTGGTTGCCGGCGGCCGAGGCGGCGCGGGCCTGGGCCAGCCGCTGGTCCGCCGTGAGGGTTGGCGGCGCGGCTGATGTGGGCGGGGCCGTCGGCGCGCGGGGCGGCTCCGGCGTGACGGCCGGCTTCGGCTGGGCCGGGGCCGGCGCGCCTGCCGGTGGCTGGACGGCAGTCGGCGGCGTTGTGGGGGCGGGCTTCGGCTGAACGGCGGCCGGCGCGCTCGTGGGTGGGACGGTCGGGGCGGCGGTGGCGGCCGGCTTCGTCGCCGGGGCTGTCGTCGCCGTTCCCAACACCCCGGATACGAGGTCGCTGACACGCTGTTGGATGGGCCAGACGACGACCATGATCACGACGAGCATCAGCAGCGTCGCCACCATGATCCCGACGATCAGTCCTGCTGACGACCTCTTCGGTTGCTGCAGCGCGGGAGCACCCAGGACGGTGCCCGGCGCGGCCGGCGCTCCGGGCCACGTTGCCGAAGTCGGCGGGGCTGCTGGCCGGGGCGTATAGGCCGCGGCCGGCGCGGCGGGGATCGGTGTGCGGGGCGCAAAGGGCGCCGGCGTCGTGCTCGGCTGGGTGCCGGGGCTGGTCAGCGGCGGCGGCGGGGCCGGCCGCGTCCCGGCGCCCGGGAGGGCCGTCGCGCCGGGCGGCGTCATGGTGGCGGCCGGCGCGGGAGCAGGGCCGGGCGCGGGGGCCGGGCGCGTCGCGCGGCCGGAGCGTGGGAACGGCGTCTGCCCGCTGCCGGGCGTTGGCGGCTCGAAGCCGGGCCGGGTCACCTCGCCCAGAGACGTGGCGTCTTCGGTCAGGGGGCCTTGCTGGGCGACCTCCGAGAGCGCATCGACGAACGCCTGCGACGAGGCAAAGCGCGCCTCCGGCTGCTTGGCAAGCTGCCGCAAGAGCACCACGTCGACGCCGGGCGGCAGGTCGCCCCGGAAGCGCGTCGGCGGGGGCGGCGTCTCGTGAACCTGCTTGTACATGATCGAGTGGGCGGACTCGCCGCCGAACGGCGTCCGGCCCGTCAGCATCTGGTACGCCACCACCCCCAGGGCGTACCGATCCGCGCCGGGGCTGCCGCCGCCCTCGGTGACGATCTCCGGGGCCATGTACTCGAAGGTGCCGACGACCATCCCAACGCGCGTCAGGCGGGACTCGTCCATCGCCCGGGCGATGCCGAAGTCGATCAGCGTGACCTCGTCGTCCGGCCCGACGATGATGTTCGAGGGCTTGATGTCGCGGTGCACGACGCCGCGCGCATGGGCATAGTCCAGCGCCGAGGCGACCTGCCGCAGCATCACCACCACGCGGTCGAGCGGGACCGCGCCTTCCTTCCGCAGCAGCTGGAGCAGCGAGACGCCCTCCACCAGCTCCATCACCAGGAAGTGGATGTCGTCCTGCTCGCCAACGTCGAAGATCTCGACGATGTTGGGGTGGCGCAGCGAGGCGGAGATCACGCCCTCGCGCACGAACCGCTCGACGACGGCCTCGTCAACCTCGGTGGGCAGCAGCACCTTGATGGCGCGCTCGGTCTGCAGCGTCTTGTGGACGCCGACGTAGACCGCGCCCATGCCGCCCTGGCCCAGCTTGCGCTGGAGCAGGTACGGCCCAAGCTGCCGGCCGCTCAGATCTGCCATTGCCAGTCTCGCACCCCGACGCTCCCGCGCGCCTCACAGCGGCGCCTCCGTACGGGCCGACTGCCTGCCTCCCTTCGGCAGAGGCTGTCCGTCGTCTGGTGGAGCGGCTGCGTCCCCTGATGTGGCACTCCCCGTCCCATGACGTGATGACGAGGCCTGGCCACAGCTTCAGGATGCGCCTTTTCCCCCGCCATGTCAATGAGAGAGAGGGTGGTGGATCGTAGGTCGTAGGTCGTGGGAGTTCGCCTCTTCCCACGACCTACGACCCATGATCCACCACCCTCTCTCATTGTTGCGGTGCCGTGCTCGCCCATCACCCCGATCGGCGCCTCGATCATCCCGAGGTGCCACGAGACGTGCGCAAGCGTGTTCTCCCCTGGTTGTGAACGGCTCACGCTGCCGCTGTTGGTCGCAGTTGGTGTCACCGGGCGCGTCTTGCGCGTTCTGGGAACACCAACGAACAGGCAATTGCCCTCGCCGAGGGGCAGATCGCCTGGGGGCGGCAGCCTCGCGGCCGGTACACTCCTGGCGCCGGCCGCGCGAGACGATGTGGGCCGGCCAACATCCGCCGGAGCGCTGACCATCGGCATGAGGACGTATTCGACTCCGATGATGGCGATCATGTTCGTCGCCATGATCGCCATCGCCTGGCTCGCCGACATCACCTGGTGGATGATCGCCATCGGGGCGGGGCTTGCCATTGTGGGCTATCTGCTGGAGCGGCGGCGCGAGGAAGACTGACGAGCCGCTGGCCCACGCCTCCGTCGGCCAGCCTTCCTCGTCGGCCGGCCTTCCCGCTGCCCTGGTCGACCCCGCTGCCCTGGTCGACCCCGCCGCCCGACCCGCTCGCGGTATCCTCTCGGGGCCGGGAGGGCGAGCCGATGCAAGCGGTCGTGCTGAATGCCATCGGGCAGCCGATGGCCCTGGAAGAGATCCCGACGCCGGAGCCTCGGGCCGGCGAGGTGCTGGTCAAGGTCGCGGCCTGCGGCGTCTGTCACACCGACCTGCACGTGGTGAAGGCCGAGGTCCGCTTTCCGGTCCCCTGCGTGCTTGGGCACGAGGTCTCGGGGACCGTCGTCGCGCATGGCCCGGGCCTCTCGCCTACGGACGCGGCGCGGCTGGCCGTCGGGCGGCGCGTCGTCGGCGGGTTCATCATGCCGTGCGGCGCCTGCTACTACTGCGTGCGGGGCCAGGACGGCCTGTGCGAGACGTTCTTCACGGTCAACCGGCTCGGCGGCAAGCTGTACGATGGGGACACCCGCCTGTTCCGGCCGGACGGCTCGCCGGTCTGGATGTACTCGATGGGCGGGCTGGCCGAGTACGCCGTGATCCCGGCCACCGGCGTCGCGCCGCTGCCAGATGATCTGCCATTTGCCGAGGCGGCCATCCTGGGCTGTGCCGTGTTCACCGCCTACGGGGCCGTTCGACGCGGCGCGCAGCTACGAGCCGGCGAGTCGGTGGCCGTGGTGGCGACGGGCGGCGTCGGGTCGAACGTGATCCAGTTGGCGCGGGCGTTCGGCGCGTACCCCATCGTCGCCATCGACGTGCGCGATGAGAAGCTGGCGGCGGCCCGCGCGCTCGGCGCGACGCACGCTATCAACGGCGCAACGGAGGACGTGGGGGCGCGCATCCGCGAGCTGACGGATGGGCGCGGCGTGGATGTCGCGTTTGAGGCGCTGGGCCGGCCCGAGACGTTCGTCCAGGCGACGAGCATCGTGCGGGCGGGCGGGCGCGCGGTGATGGTGGGGATCGCGGCGGCCGGCTCGACGGCCCCGGTCGAGATCACGCCGCTGGTCCGGCGCGGCGTCAGCATCGTCGGCTCGTACGGCGCGAGCACCCGCGCCGACCTCCCCGAGGTCATCGAGCTGGCGCGGCAGGGCGCGGTGGACGTGGCCCGCGCGGTGACGCGCCGGTACACGCTGGCCGAGGCCGCCGCCGCCTACGATGCGCTCAATCGCGGGGAGATCGTCGGCCGGGCCATCGTCACCATGCCAGCGTAGCCACTGCGCCACTGCTCGCGAAGCCACCGTGTCGAGGGTTGATGGCGTGTGATGAAGGACAGCAAGAACGGCCCTCCACGTCGATTCAGCATGCCGCGTTCGAGACTCCCCCTGTCATCCTGAGCGCAGCGAAGGACCTCACCCCAGGGTGATTGCACGTTTGTTGATGTTCCCGCAACGCCGTGAAACGCGCAGTCGGGGGTTGAAACCCCCGCCCACACTCGCTCCGTCGCTGCGCGACGGCAGCCGGGAACAGCGTCGACCGGTCAGACTGGAGCGTCGCGAAGCGACTGCAGGATGGTAGGCGGGGCTTTCAAGCCCCGACGACGCTGCGCGACCTGCTCAACGTGCAATCGCCCTGGACCTCACCCGCTGACCCTCATCAGTCGCGTCAGCGGGTGAGGTCCTTCGCTGCGCTCAGGATGACATGATATGTTGCACGCATTGCACGAATGTGCCGCCCCGGTCCCGCTTCCGAGCCTCGGCTCTACGGCGCTTTGAACGGGTCGCTGTAGCGCGGATCCCGCACGAAGCTCTCGTCCGTCAGGCTCTCCAGAAACGCCAGCAGGGCCGCGCGGTCGTCCTTCGTGAGCGGGAACCCCACGATGAAGATGCTCTTGAGCGGGCTGAGCTTCCCAGCGCCCGCGTGCGGCCCCTCGGCGATCGTCCGCCCGCCCTCGCGGTAGTGGTCCAGCACTGCGTCCAGGGTCGGGATGCTGCCGTCGTGCATGTACGGGGCCGTCAGCGTGACGTTCCGCAAGGATGGCGTCCGGAACTTCCCCATGTCCTCCGGGCGGCCAGTGATCTCGCGCAGGCCGCTGTTCTGCTCCGGGTACGCGCCCTTGCCGTCCAGGTTGTAGAGCGCGGTGTTGTGGAACGCCGTCTCCACGAAGGCCGTCCGCTGGTGGCGGATCGAGTCTGTCAGGTTGAGGCCGCCGTGGCAATGGTGGCACTCCTGCTCTTCGCTGAAGAACAGCCGCTCGCCGCGCTTCGCCGCCTCCGAGATGGCGCCCTGGTCTCGCCCGTAGCGGTAGCGGTCGTAGGGGGCATCGAACGAGATCAGCGCCCGCTGGAAGGTGGCGATGGCGCGCGTCATCGTGCCGAGGGTGTACGGGTCGGCGTCTTCGGGGAAGGCGGCCGGGAAGAGGCGGGCGTACTCCGGGTCCGTCCGGAACAGGTCGAACAGCTCCTGCTCGTGGCCAGCCAGCCCCTGCTCGACGGGTGACTCGCCGAACAGCGGGATCAGCGCCTGCTGCTCCAGGTGTTCGAGGGTCGGGTTGGCCCAGGTCAGCACCGGCAGGTACGCCACGTTGGTCAGGCCCATCGTGTTGCGCGGGTGGATCTGCCCCGTCGCGCCGACGGCCGTCGGCAGGCCGTCCGTGAACGCCCTCTCCTGCTGGTGGCACGTCCCGCAGGCCATCGTGCCGTTGACCGAGAGGCGGGTGTCGTAGAACAGCCGCCGGCCCAGCTCGACCTTGTCAGGGGTGATCGGGTTGTCGGCCGGCACCACCGGGCGGGGGGCCCAGGCCGGCAGGCTGGCGTACGGGTCCGGTGGCGCGTCCTGCGCCACCACGGTGTCGGCGCGCGGGAGGGTGGTGGCGAGCAGGCTGCCCACCACCAGGGCCACCGCGAGCGCCAGCACGGAGACCGGCGAGCCGATCCAGCTCGGCAGCGCGCTCCGTTCAGGCATGAGAGACTCCAGAATTGGTCCGGTTACTGTGTGCGGAACGTCGTCTGTGTCGGGGCCGGGGCGTCGCCAAACGGCAGCCCGAGCGCCGCCATGATGCCGGCGCAGTCGCCATCATTGGGGGCGGACATGCAGCCGAACGCCGACTCCGGCTGGTTCACCTCGACGTTGGTGCTCGCCAGCAGGGCGGCCAGATCGACCACCACCGCGTTCTTGCCAACCTCGAACGGCGTCAACTCAACGGACGGACGGTTCGGGTTTGAGCACCCGTCCGGGGCCTGCTGCTGGCTTGCGCCCATGCAGCCAGTGCTGCCGAGATGGATGGCCCAGCCGGCGCTCGCCTCGGTGGCCGCGCCATGGCCAGCGGCGCCCGGGCCTGTCGCCCCGGCGCCCGCCGCGGTCTGCCCGGCCTCGGGCTTCGGCGCGCCGGCCATCGGGCCACCCATCGGCCCCATCGCCATCCGGTCCGGCTCCAGGTCGACCCGGAAGAACTTGTAACCGGCCTGCCACGTCCAGAACAGCGTGGTCAGGTTGAGCGGCGAGGGCGCAATGGTCGAGTCCTGGTGATTCAGCTCGGTTGGCACGCCCAGGGAGAAGCGGACGCCGCTGTAGCTGCCCTTCGGCACGCTCCCCACGACGACGTCTCGCGTCTCGGACGTGCCGTTGGTGCAGGGACCAGACTTGTCCTCGAAGTCCAGCAGGGCGACGTTCTTGTACTGCCATTTGCCGTCCTGCTCCAGCTCCAGCGGCGTGGCGTTGCCGCTGGCGTCGAGCAGCATCACCTCGCTGACGTAGAACCGAAAGTCGGACGGGAGGACCGTCGCGCCAGTCGTGCCCACGGCGTACTTCTGGCCGCAGGCGAACGGCAGCTCGCCCACCATCGCCTTGAACGCGATGGTGACGGGCACAGTCTCCTGCGCCGAGGCGGCCGGCACGGCCAGCGGGAGCGCGGTCAGGGCGGCAAGCGCCAGGGTCAGGCTGGCGCGCAGCACGGTGGGAAGTCGGAAACGAGACATGGACATGCGGGGCTCCTCAAGGAACGCCGGGCGGCCCACCGCCCCAGGCCCACGAGTGGTGGCTGGGGGCTGCGAGCGGCCGTCGGGCGAACGACAGACGAGACAGGGTCAGACCCCTCCCAGGAGCCATGGACCAGGGCGACCAGGATAGTTGGGACGGCTGGCGCATGGCGAAAGGCCGGGCGGATGTCAGGCGCCGGGGCGCACCCGTGCGCCCCGGCCGCGTTCAGGCAGTCTGTCGAGGAGGCGGCCCCGGCGGCTCGAACAGGGGGGTGGGCGGGGCGAGCAGCGTCAGCAGCGGCAGTCGCTCGCCGCCGGTCTGTGGCACGAGCCACGGCTGCGCGAACGCCAACCCGATGGCGCCAGCCGTCGTCAGCGAGCCGGCCGCGCTGCCGCTCTGCGCGGTGACGCGGGCTGTCCGCGGCGCCGGGTCATCCGCGAGACCGTCCGTGCGGCCATCCGCGGCCGTGTCAGCCTGCTCGGCCACGCCGCCGTGCTGGTGCGGTCCGGCCTCGGCCGGGTACGTGCTGGCCGAGGCGACGTGCTCGTGACTGTGCGGCAGCAGCGAGTGCAACGCCTGGCCGCCATGATCCCCGGGGCCGCAAACACACACGACGGGTGTGGTGAACACCAGCCCGACGAGCAGGACAGCCACGAAACTGGCGCGCGGCGTCGCGGCCAGGAGCGAGCGAAGCATGGCACGACTCTACCGATTCGAGACGGCGGGCGGCAAGGCTCCGGACGCAGCTGTCCTGACGGGAACGCACACCGGGGGGTGTGGACACGCACAACAGGGGCGTGTGGAAACGCACAACAGGGGCGTGTGGAAACGCAAAACGGGGGCCGGCGCGATCTGCCGGCCCCCGTCTGCTGTGTGCTCGTCCCGGGCCCGCCAGAACCCGGGACGATGGTGACTAGCGGCGGGACCGCCGACGGATCAGCGCCGCGCCGAACGCGGTCAGCGCGAGGCCGGCCGCGCCGAGTCCCGCGGTGACCGGGGTCGGGTCGAACGGCATGCCGCCCGTGCGCGGGAGCGCGGCCGGCGAGGCGGCCGCGACCGGAGCCTGGGCCGGCGCGGCCGGCTTGGCAGCCGGGGACGGCTGGGCAGCCGGACCAGCACCGGTCGGCTTGGCGGCCGGTGCGCCAGCGGCGGCCGGCGAGGGCGCCGGGGACGGCGCCGGGGCGGCCGGGGTGATCTGGTTCAGGCCCGGAGCGAGCACCCACCAGACGCCGCCCACAGCCTGACCCTTGGTGTCGCCAACTTTCTCATCCTGGTACCAGTAGTACAGCGGGATGCCGTTGTAGGTGACCTGCATCGTCCCGTCCTTGCGGGAGATGGTCCCCAGCGTCCCAGCGATGTCCGCCGAGCCGGTCGGCGCGCCGCCTGCCGGCGGGCGGAGGATCGGCCAGCGCTGCTCGCACTGGTCGTAGCAGTTCGACACGCCCTTCTCGTCGCGCGAGTAGAGATAGAGGGTCTTGCCCTCGCCGTCGACGAGCATCTTGCCGAGCGTGGCGTCCGTGGCGACCTTCACGGTCGGATTGGCCTGGGCCATCGCCGGCATCACAGTCATGATGCCGAGGGCCAGGGCGAACAACGGGATGAGCACGCGCCTCACCATATGAGCGCACCCCCTTCGCCTGACGGCGAGTAGTATCGTGCCAGTGCCATGACACAGGTGTCCGGATCGCAAAGACGCCTGGCTGGTTGGCGCACGTAGCCAACCGCGCTTTCTACGCATAATAGCCAGCGGCCGGATCTCCGTGTAGCCTCGCTGACCCAATTCCGAAACGAATTCGCGCGTACCGCGGGCATCCGTCAGCCGCTGCGCCGCGCCCAGGCCAGCCAGTCCGCCAGCCCGGCTTCCAGGTCGTACTGGGGCGCGTAGCCAAGCTCGGTGCGGGCGCGGGTCAGGTCGCTCGGGCCGCGCAGGTGGGCGGTCGGCGGGATGCCCGGGCCGAGGCGGATGTCCGCGCCCGGGACCAGCTCCCGCACCAGCTGCGCGACTTCTCCCCGCAGCCGGAGGACGCCGCCCGTGATGTTGAAGATTCGTGACTGCAGCGGGCGGACGGTCAGCGCCAGCCGGATGCCCTGGGCCAGATCGCGGACGTAGGTGCAGTCGATCGGCAGATCGGCGCCCACCGGCTGCTCGACCGTCTCGCCGCGCAGTACGCGATCCAGGAAGTAGCCGCCAGTCGAGTTGTGGTGGCCGTAGACGTAGCCCGGCCGCAGCGCCACGGTATCCAGCCCGTAGATCTTGTGGTAGCTGATGACCAGCGTCTCGGCCATCAGCTTGGTGGTGTCGTACATGCCGACAGGGTCCGGCCGCAGATCTTCGGTCAGGACGTGCAGGTCCGGGTGCTGTCCGTAGAGCGTCGCCGTCGAGACGTAGGCGACGCGGAGGTTGTGGGCGCGGGCCGCCTCCAGCACGTTGACCGTCCCGCCCACGTTGATGCCAAGCATCCAGTCGGGGTCTGTCGCGCCCTCGCTCTGCCCGATCACCGCCGCCGTGTGCGCGATGGCCTCGATGCCGTGCTCCTGGACCGTTCGCAGCAGCAGCGCGCGGTCACGGATGTCCCCCTCGACGATGGGGACGCCCGGCCCGGCCGCCGCCAGCACGTCCGAGCGCTCGGCCCGCCGGTCAAAACAGACGACCTCGTGGCCCGCCTGGGTCAGCTCCAGGGCGGTGAACGCCCCCACGAACCCGCAGCCGCCGGTGATCAACACGCGCACGTCGTCCCCCTCCCAGACCTGTCGAGGTCGGTTGTACCCCGGATGCGGCAGGCTCGGGCGTGATGCAGATCGAGGACAGAGCGCGGTCGGGGGCTTCAGCCCCCGATGAGGCTCCGCAATGTGCGCATCAGCCCATCGCCGGCGCGTCGCTCAGGCGGGTGCGTCGCTCTCGCAGGGCAGGCTCACCCGGAACGTCGCCCCCTGGCCCAGCCCGGCGCTCTCCGCCCAGATCCGCCCGCCGTGCAGCTCCACCAGCTCGCGCGTCACGTACAGCCCGAGACCGGCGCCACGGACCGCGTCACGGACGTCGGCGGCGCGGTAGAACCGTCCGAACAACTGCGGCAGCACGTTCGGCTCGATGCCGCGCCCACGGTCACGCACGGCCACCTCGGCCGTTGCGCCCTGCCGCGCCACCCGCACCACGATCTCGCCGCCCTCCGGGCTGTACTTGATGGCGTTGCCGACGAGGTTCCGGAAGACCTGGCTCAGTCGGTCGCCGTCCCAGGCGCCCATGACCCGTGGGGCTGGCGCGTCCACCACAATGGCGTGAATGTCCGTGGTCGCCTGAAGCTCCTCGACGCAGGCGCTGGCAAGCTCGACAAGGTCGATGCGGTGGGGGCGCAGCTCCAGCGCGCCGGCCTGAATGCGCGACGCATCCAGCAGGTCGCCGATGATACGGTCGAGCTGCGTCGTCTGGGTCAGGATCGCCGAGACGGCGCGCACGTCGTACGCTTCGCGCCGGCGCATCAGCTGGGCAAACCCACGGATCGACGTCAGCGGGTTGCGTAGCTCGTGGCTGACGCTGGCGATGAACTCTTGCTGGAGCCGTTCGAGCTGCTTGCGCTCCGTCAGGTCCAGGACGAAGCTGAGGCCGCGCTCACGCGAGTCCTCGAAGAAGGCCGCTCCCACCAGCACCGGCACCAGCGAGCCGTCCTTGCGCGTGTACTCCTTCTCGTAGGGCGTCTGCGTACCCGTCCGATGCAGCTCGTCGGTCTTGTCGTCGTCAACGGCGCGGTAGCTCTCTGGCGTCAGGTTGCGCCAGTCGATCAGGCCCCGTTCGAGATCGTCCCGGCTGTAGCCCACCATCCGCAGGAACTCGTCGTTCGCTTCGACGATCTGCCCTGACACGTCCCAGAAGATCACGCCGACGATGCCCGAGTCGCCAAGCCGCCGGAGCTGCCGTTCCCGATGCTGGAGGTCGCCAAGCGCCCGTTCGAGCTGGGCGGCCATCACGTTGAAGGTGTTCCCGAGCCGCTCCAGCTCGTCGCCCGTGCTGATGATGACGCGCCGGTGCAGCTCGCCACGCCCGAGCGCGGCAGCCTGCTCGTCAAGCTGATGGATCGGCCGGAGCAGGGACCGGCTCAGAAGGACGGCCGCGACAGCCGCCACCAGGGCCAGCACGCCGAACAGCAGCAGGCGCTCGCCGAAGGCGTCGTCGAGCGCGCCGAACGCCTCGGAGATCGGCCAGCTCACGGCAACGCCCCAGCCGTGGATGGGCGTTGGGACGGTCGCGGCGATGCGCACGTCACCCTGGAGCCGCGCGGATGTGCTGCTCACGCGGACCGTCTCGCCGGCCAGCGCCCGGCGCAGGTTTGGAAAGCTGCTGGCGTCGCGCTGCTCCCAGCTGAGCGTCGTCGGATCGCTGAAGTAGGCCAGGCGCGCGTTCCGGTCCGCGACCAGGATCGTCTGGCTGGGCCGCAGCCGGATGGACCGCAGCCGAGCGCCGACGGCCTCGGAATCGAACCCCAGCACCAGCACGCCCCGCGGCGCGCCGCTGCCGTCCAGGACCGGGACGGCCACCCCGCCCAGCAGCAGGCCGGGCCGCGTTGTCCGCACGAGGTCCACCACGGCCGGGCGGCCCGTCCGTTGCACGTCCTGGAAGTAGGTCCGGTCCGCGAACGAGCGGCGTGGCTCCGGCAGCGGGTCCGGCGAGGACCATGCGACGAGCGTGCCCTGGGCGTCGAGCAGGATGGTGGCGCTCACGAACGGGTAGCGTTCCCTGGCCGACCGCAGCCGCGCGGACGCGTCGACCGGGGCGAGCGCCTGGATCTCCGGCAGCTCCGCCAGCGCCATCCCGACCAGGATCGACTGGTCGAACGTCGTATCCACAACGACCGCCACGGACTGCGCCGTCTGCTGGAGGTCGTCCAGGATGGTCTCGCGGGCGCGCACGTACTCTGTCCAGGAGCTGTAGGCCACCAGCGAGAGAGCCGCCAGCAGAACGGCGAGCGTCGCCAGGAGCAGCCGGTTGCGCAGGGAGAGGGTGCGCTGTTCGCGCGCGGAGATGGTGCGCTGTTCGCGCGCGGAGATGGCTGGCGTCGGCGGGGAGGCCCGACCCAACATGCAGCGCTTCAGCTCGGACGACACGCCGGCACACGCTCCGAAGGGATGTTGGCCGCCACGACGCGCCCGGCCGCTCCCAGGCCGGCAGCCGAGCCTCAGGGTGAGTGTATCCAAACGACGACAGACACGGGGCGAATGGGCGTCCATCGGCCTGCGGCGGGCGCGGTGTCAGGCCTGACCGGCCGCACACGCACCGCATCGCCGCCGCGACATTGCACGCAAGTAGGTTGAAGAAATTCTTCATCTCGCGGACGGGGTGTCGATGATTTCAACGTAGGGAAACGCAACCGCGAAGGCTGCGTAGCGCGCGTTAGAGCGACGCTTCCTACTCAATCCGACGATCCGTCTGCTTCCAGCGCGCGAACAGGCTCGGCTGTCGCGTGAAGGAGAAGGCTGTCCTGGAGAGGAGTCGCAGCTTCCATTTCGGATCCCAGATCCCAGATGCGCCGCCACGCCGACCCGAGCGCGGTTCATTCCACACACGTGCGTCTCTGACGCACCCAGTGACGTCTCTGCACGGATGCAGCAGGCACACATGGAGGTACTCTCGTGCGTATTAACACCAACGCCAACGCCGTCAACGTCCAGCGGAACCTGAACAGCGTCAACTCCAGCCTCTCCAAGAGCATCGAGAAGCTGTCCAGCGGTCTGCGGATCAACCGCGCTGGCGACGATGCGGCTGGCCTGTACGTCAGCGAGAAGCTGCGCGGCCAGACCAAGGGCTTGAACCAGGCGGTTCGCAACGCCC
>JADZEM010000094.1 GCA_020850535.1 Chloroflexota bacterium | reverse complement strand
TTGAAAGCCCCGCCTACGATCCTGCAGTCGCTGCGCGACGCTCCAGTTGCACCAGTGCCGGCCGTTCCCGACGGCCGTCGCGCAGCGACGGCGTGACTGTAGGCGGGGACTTCAGTCCCCGACCGCCCGTTCTATGATGCTTCGGGTACACCAATGAACATGCAATCGCCCTGAGGGCAGCGCCAGTGCAATCGTATGTTGAGCGCGTCGTGCCGCCGCGTCGGGGCTTGAAACCCCCGCCTACACGCATGCAGTCGCTGCGCGACGCTCCAGTCGCACCAGTGCCGGCCGTTCCTGACGGCCGTCGCGCAGCGACGGCGTGACTGTAGGCGGGGACTTCAGTCCCCGACCGCCCGCTCCATGATGCTTCGGGAACACCAATGAACATGCAATCGCCCTGGGGATCGACTCCCTGCCATTGTGTCAAACTGTCAATTCTGTCGAAGGGGGTATCCCCCGCGCGCCATGCGCCGCGCCCGCTGCTTGCGACAGCCTGCCCGCCTCGATAGACTCCCTATCAGACTGCACCGTCAGCATCAAGGGGAGGCCCAGGCGGAATGGCAACTGTCATGAAGACCAGCCGCGACGTGCGCGGCATCGGCTTCGAGATCCCCCGCTACGACGCGCCAGACAAAGTTGTCGGAAAGACGCAGTACGTCAACGACCTGATCCTGCCGGGCATGCTTCACGCGCGCCTGCTGCGGAGTCCACACGCGCACGCGCGGATCACGAAGCTGGACGTCAGCAAGGCGAAGGCCCTCAAGGGTGTGCGTGCCGTCCTCACCGCCGCCGATATCCCCACCCTGGAGCACGGCGCGAAGACGCGCGGCCACGCCATCATGGCGATCGACCGCGTCGTCTTCGCCGGACAGCCGATAGCCGCTGTCGCCGCCGACGAGCTGGCGATCGCGGATGAAGCGCTCGACCTGATCGAGGTCGAGTACGACGTGCTGCCGGCCGCCATCGACCCGATCAAGGCGATGCAGCCCGACGCCCCGCGCGTGGCCGACGAGGGCACCGAGGCCGACACCTCCGAGGCGCTGGCCCACTCGGGCATCGCGCCGACCGAGAGCGAGACGCTCACCACCGCGCCGAACGTCACCCAGACGGCCAAACTGGGGCGCGGCGACCTGGCAGCCGCCTTCGCGGCCAGCGATCTGGTCCTCGAGAAGACCTATCACATCCCGATGGTTCACCAGGGATACATCGAGACGCACGGGGCGATGGCGCACGTCGATCAGACGGGCAAGGTGACGGTCTGGGCCAGCACCCAGGGCGCGTTCAACACCCGCTCGGAGATCGCGGACATCCTCCACATCCCCGAGCCCGACATCAAGGTGATCCCCCTGGAGTGCGGCGGCGGCTTCGGCGCGAAGATCCGCGCCCTGACCGAGCCGATCACCGTGCTGCTCTCGCAGGTCACGCGGCGGCCCGTCAAGTACATCATGAGCCGCCGCGAGGAGCTTGAGGCTGGTATGCCGGCCCCGAGCGTCACCATCAAGCTGAAGACCGGCGTCAAGCAGGACGGCACCCCGATGGCGCTGGAGGGCGAGACGGTCATCGAGGCCGGGGCCTACTCCGGCGCGATGCTCACCATGAGCGGCGTCTTCCTGGCGAGCGTCTACCAGTGGCCCACTTTCGAGGTCAAGCTGTTCGAGGTCTTGACCCACAAGCCGAGCATCTCCGCCTACCGCGCCCCGATGGCCCCCCAGACGGCCTTCGTCATCGACTCGCACATGGATCAGATCGCGCGGCAGCTCGGGCTGGACCCGGCCACCTACAAGCTGGCCCACCTCCAGAAGGGCGGCGACCTGATGGCCCATGACCGCCCCTGGGCCGTCAACGGCGCGAAGGAGTGCCTCCAGAAGCTCATCGAGCATCCGCTCTGGGCCGCTCGCGACGCCTGGCGCGAGAGCGGCAGGCAGGACGGCGTCCTGCGTGGGACCGGCATCGCCGTCGGCGGGTGGGTGCCGGGCGCGCAGCCGTCCAGCGCCACCATGCGTCTCGACACTAACGGCACGCTGACCGTCTTTACCGGCTCGGTGGACATCGCCGGCACCAACCAGGGCCTCGCGATGATCGCCGCCGAGACCTACGGCGTCGATATCAGCAAGGTCAAGATCGTCACCGGCGACACCGACAGCTCGCCGTGGACCGGCCTGAGCGCCGGCTCCAAGACGACCTACTCGGTCGGGACCGCCGTGCTGGAGGCCGCGAAGGACGCTCGTCGCAAGACGCTCGACGTGGCGGCCACCGAGCTGGAAGCCTCGATCGACGACCTGGACATCGACGGCAACGCCGTGGTGGTGCAGGGTGTGCCCGGCAAGTCGATGACCCTCGCGGCGGTCGCCAAGAAGGCGACGGCGCTGGCCTCGTCGCTCGGCCCGATCATCGGGCTGGGGGCCGCTGGCGTCTCGGTGCAGGCGCCGGCCTTCGCGGCCCAGCTTGCCCGCATCGAGGTCGATCCAGACACCGGCCAGATCACGCTCACCGACTTCGTCTGCGCGCAGGACGTCGGCAAGCTGATCAACCCGCTGGGCGCAGAGGGCCAGATTCAGGGCGGCGCGGTGCAGAGTCTCGGCTTCGCGCTGACCGAGGGCCTGATGTACAGCGACTCGGGCCGCCTGATGAACCCGAGCCTGCTCGACTATCGCAAGCTGACGGCTGCCGACGTGCCGAACATCGAGACGATCATCGTCGAGGTGCCCGCGCCGCAGGGGCCGCTCGGGGCACGTGGGGTCGGCGAGCCGCCGATCATCCCGGCCCCGGCCGCCCTGGCGAACGCCCTGGAGGACGCGACGGGCGTCCGCCTGACGACGCTGCCGCTCACCCCTGAGCGGGTGGCGTTGGCCCTTGCCGCGAATGGCCCCAGCAACGGCCACTGAGTAGCGACCCACGCTGAACAGTTCAGCCCCCTTCCCCGTTCGCGGGGAGGGGGCCTTTTCGTGCGGCGACCCGCGGCTACACTCGGCGCAGACGCGGCCGGAACGTGTGCAAGGGCGTGCAAATGAGGCGCAGCATGGCGCAGAGCCGCTGCGGTGACCCGAAGGGATTCGGGCCTGAATTGGGTTCGAACCGTCAGAATGTGCTCGCTTGGGTCTGCGCTGATGCCAGGTGACATGGCGGATGGCCTTCCTTGAGAAGGAGTACCCGCCGGGAGGGAGGCTCGTCCACCAGCGCCTGCCCCTTGCGATGAGGAGGGGGAGTCGGAGCAGATGACACCGTCGCTGCTCGGCTGCG
Organism: Chloroflexota bacterium; assembly: GCA_020850535.1. Lineage (NCBI taxonomy): Bacteria > Bacillati > Chloroflexota > Chloroflexota bacterium. Next base: position 54,270 of record JADZEM010000094.1, on the reverse strand, counting down.
CGGACGGCCAAGGAGAGAGGCGGTGATTCGACGTTCTGGAGGCGCTGCGCCGTACCGGTGAAGCGACGTGGTGCACTGCCGCGCCCAAGCACCGGAACGCGGTAGGCGCGGCGCGGAGATCTGCCGATAATCGGTGCATTGGTTGGTCATGTGGACGATCGCGAGGACTGAGCCACGAGTCGATGGCACGCGATCCGCGGGCCGGTGTCCAGACAGTGTTCTCACGCTGCGCGACCGGGAGATGGACGGAGTAGCATCGCGGCTGTCACGCTGCGACATCTCTTCCGGGAGCCGCCATGCCACCGTCCGGGTGCGAGATCGGTACGGCGCGGCGACTGGGATCGAGATCGGCGCGATGCCAGGCACGAGGTGAGATGGGAGCCGCGTGGATCCGGGCTCCAGGCCGCGGGCCTGACCGTCGAGGCTGCCTCGTGCCGCTCCTCGGGTAACAAGGCAAGGAATGGGGCAAGGCGGCGTCCTGCCATCGTCCGCCCGGCTTCCAACTCGCATCGCTGCGCCGAATACCATGAACAAGGACTGAGCGCCGACCGAGACCGCCGACAGGGTCGGGCTGACGTCAGGGATGGACGGTGCCAGGCAGGCGAGCCAGGACGAACGCCATGACATCGCGGGCGGCATCCAGCGCTTCGAGCGCGTCGAGATCGGTCGGGCCGACGGCGATTGGCGGGTAGCGGAACGCCGTCCCGTACGGCGTGACCTGCGCAGCCACCGTCGAGAGTGCCCCGAAGGCCGAGTCGATCTGATCGCAGAGGATGACAAGGTCGGGCAATGCGTGGGTGCGCGGGACGGCCTGACGGTGCCAGACCAGGAACGCTTTCAATGCCTTCTCGAACGCCTGCTGGCAATGGTAGACCACACCTGACAACATCGGCGGGTCGGCGCCATTGGCGAGGTCAGCAAGACTCAGATCGTCGGCGGCCACTCGGAGCCACTGGCGCGTCAGTTCCGACCGGGGATCGAGCGTCATACAGCAGTTGACCTTCGCGGATGACGGTCGCGGCGAGCGAGCCGGGCACCGGCAGGAAATGCGCAAACTCGTCGTGTGTCCACACCAGGATGTCGGCCGCGATTCGGATGCCCCGCAGAGCGCGGTGCGCGAACTGCGCTCTGCGGTGCGGCGCGAGGTCGGAGGCTGGAACCACGATCATCAGATCGTAATCACTGTCCGCCTGATGGTCGCCGCGCGCCCGCGATCCGAAGAGGTAGATCGCTTCTGGCCGGAGCGCGTTGACCAGGCGGCGCACAACCTCGGCGAGCTGCGGTTCAGCTACGGTCGCACCCGTGCCTCGTCGCGCGTCGGCGTGCTCGCTTACACGCTCAATCGCCACGCCTGATCCCTTCCTGACTGCCCGCCTGGGTCCGCAGGCGAGTGAATGCCCCCAGAGAGATCATAGCCTACGGAGAGCCGTATCACGCTGCCAGAGCCGGTGACGTTACCGTCGCAGATCAGGCGGGACAGACGCTGAACCCGCTCGGGGCTGAGGGCCAGATCCAGGGCGGCGCGGTGCAGAGCCTCGGCTTCGCGCTGACCGAGGGCCTGATGTACAGCGACGCGGGCCGCCTGATGAACCCGAGCCTGCTCGACTATCGCAAGCTGACGGCTGCCGATGTGCCGAACATCGAGACGATCATCGTCGAGGTGCCCGCGCCGCAGGGGCCGCTCGGGGCGCGCGGGGTCGGCGAGCCGCCGATCATCCCGGCCCCGGCCGCCCTGGCAAACGCGACGGGCGTCCGCCTGACGACGTTGCCGCTCACCCCTGAGCGGGTGGCCCTCGCCATCGCCGACCACGCCTGACGGGGCGTCACGGCGCAAAGACGCAGCGCGGGGGACACATCCCCGCGCGACGTTTGCTCGCCATCCCCGTCGCCGCCCGTGAATGCCGCGCCCCCGGGACGCTACCCTTCGTCACTCTCGTCGGCTGGCCGCCGTTCTCCCTGATGGGACGTGGCTTCAAGACTGTCGCGCTGGATACTCGACGTGCTCGCTCGCTTCGCGAATGTGCTCCTGGCCATACTGGTCCTGGCGGCGCTGTTCGTGGCGGGGCCAGCGGGCGGCGTGACATCGAGCTTGGGGACGTTCGCAGCACCTTCAAGCGGCGCAGCGGTCGCTCACGCCCAGGCCAGCCTGCCGGCTATCCCGGCGAGCTGGCCATCCAGCCTGCGCTCGCTCCAGCTTGGCCGCGCATCCGTGCCCAACGAGGCCGCCGGCATGATGGCCCGCGCGCCGTTCGGCTTTTGCTACCAGTATCTCGCCGGCGGCGTGAACACCGGCAACGGCTGGGCCACCTGGAACGCCGACGGCCAGTTTGTCACGTACTACGTGCAGGAGTCCGTGGCCAGCGGCGTGACACCGGTCTTCACGTACTACATGATCTATCACTCGGCGCCGGCCAACGGCTCGGGCGCGGAGGCGGCAGCCGTCCTCGGCAACCTGAACAACACCTCCACGATGCAGGCGTACTACGCCGACCTCAAGCTGTTCTTCCAGCGGGCCGGCGCGTTCCCGAACAACACGGTGGTCCTGCACGTCGAGCCGGATATGTGGGGGTATGCCCAACAGGCCGCCAGCAGCGACAACGCCGCGACCGTCGCGGCGAAGGTCGGCGCGACCGGCGTCTCAGAGGTCAGCGGGCTGCCGGATACCGTCGTGGGAGTCGCGCAGGCGGTGGTTCGGCTCCGGAACCTGTACGCCCCGAACGTCATCCTGGCCTACCACCTCTCGGACTGGGGCACCGGCTCCGACATCACCCTGAACGATCCGTCAAACAGCCAGGTGGACGTGCTGGGCGACCGCGCAGCCGCCTTCTACCGTTCCCTCGGCGCAGACTTCGACATCGCGTTCGGCGAGCTGAGCGACCACGATTCGGCCTTCGACCAGACTTACTACGGCATGGGCGCGGAGGCCTGGTGGAACGACGCCGACTTCACCCGCCACGCCCGGTTCGTCGGGCGGTTCGTGCAGGGCAGCGGCAAGCGGATGGTGCTGTGGCAGGTGCCGCTCGGCAACACCAGGATGCTGGCGATGAACAACACGGACCACCATTTCCAGGACAACCGTGTCGAAAAGCTCCTGGACGAGCCGTCTCGCGCCCGCCTCCAGATGTACGTCGACGCGGGCGTCCTGGCGTTCCTGTTCGGGGCTGGACACGCCTGGGCCACCAGCCCGACTGACGCCGCCGGCGATGGCGTGACCAACCCGGCCGCCATCAACGGCAACTCCCAGACCTCGTACAACGCCGACGACGACGGCGGATTCTTCCACAACCGGGCGGCGGCCTACTACACGGCCGGCGCGATGAGCGTGCCGTCCGGCGTGAGCGGCCCGCCCACCCTGACCCCGACGCCGACCGCCACGCCAGCCGGCGCGACGCCGACCCCGACGATCCTGCCGGGCGCCTACACCCAGAGCGCCGTAACGGCTCCGTTCACGGTGGCGGCCGGCGGCAGCACCACCGTCTCGGCCACGTTCGGTACCGGGACGGCCGGCAGCTACCTGCTGGATGTCGAGGTCTACTCGCCCACCTGGGCGAAGGTCCATCAGCAGTGGTTCGATAACCAGAGCTTCGCAGCGGGGCAGCATCGCACGGTCCAGACGACCTGGAGCGTGCCGGCCAACGCCGCGCCGGGCGTCTACACGATCATGCTCGGGACGTTCTCGCCCGGCTGGGGCACAAACTACGCCTGGAGCGCCAGCGCCGCGACCTTCACCGTGACGGCGGCCGGCGCGCCGACCGCCACCCCCGGGCCAACCTTCACCCCCTCGCCCTCACCGACCTCCACCTCGTTGCCGACCGCGACGCTGACACCCACCGCCACCGCGACGCTCCCGCCGGTCGCCTGCTCGCCCCGCCCGCCGGTCTCCGTCAGCACGGCCCCCGTCGGCGGCAGCCTGCGCGTCGATCTCGCCGCCACCGGCGCGAACAATCGACTGCTCTCGGTGCAGGTCACCCAGACGACGAACGCCCTGGTGGACATCGGCGGTCAGACCGGCCGGACCGGGGCGTTCGCCGTCAGCCTGAACGGCCTTCCCACGACCACCACGTTCAACATTCGTCGTGCCGCCGCTGGATCGGCGACGGTCCGCCTCAACGTCGTGGACCGCTGCGGCTCCTGGTCAACCTTCGTGGGCGGCGGCCCGAACGGCGGCTTCTCGTGAGTGTGTTTCTCGTGGCCTCTGCCTATGCGCTCAAACAGTACATCGGGCAACTTCCCGAGTGACGATTGGTAGATATCGGCGAGCCATACGAGCATATGGGCGCGCTCATCTGCGATGCCGGGCTGCAGCCAGGCGTCAACTACCTCAACGTGGTCTGGCCGCGCATCGAGAATCTCATGAAGGCGCATCCATCGGCCGCGACAACGTCCGGCTTCCTGTGCGTTGCCATGGAGCACGGTCTTGGGCAGATACTGTCTTGGAGCGGCTCGAAGAAACTGCAGACAATTGCCGTGCTGACGGAGTTACTCCATCGGCACGGAGTTGAGACGGTTTCCGATCTTCGCGTCTGGCTCAGCAATCCCCAGCATTTGGAAGAACTGGCAGCCATCGTCGGCATCGGACGCAAGACGGTGGACTACATCCAGCTCATCGTGGGGTTGCCAGCTGTCGCCGTCGATGTGCACATAGCGAAGTTCGTGGAACAGGCAGGTATCAACGCCTCGGAGTACCAGGACATCCAAGACTTGATCGTCCGCACGGCTGCGCTCATGGGTATCAGCAGCGCCGTGCTCGACCACAGCATCTGGATGTATATGTCGAGCAGGCGATCTGGCAAGTGACAGGGGGACGCGGCCCGAGGCGGTCCCGAGATACGTCCTCACTTATGTGGCGTCGGAAGCAGCGGCCTGACAGGGCCAGGCACGCGTCACCGCTCGCGTCAGCGAGTTGGACCCCGGTACAGGGTATCTGGTGTCCAACTCGCTGACGCGATCTTGACGGTCAGCGGGTGAGATCCTTCGCTGCGCTCAGGATGACAACCGAGAGTCGCGTGCTTTCACCACACCATTCCCACGACCCACGACCCACGACCCACGACCCACGACCCTACGACCCACGTACCTACGCCGGCAGGTACGACAGATCCACGGCCTGGGTATAGGCGACTGGCTTGCTCACCACGCCTGCGAACAGTTGCTGATCGAGCACCGTCTGGTGCGCCTTCTCGCCGATCTTACCGTCCTTCGAGAGGCGTGGCAGCGTGTTGACGACCGCTGCTTCCAGGGTTGTTGCCGGAATGTCCCCGAACTTCTCGCGGGCCACCGCCTGGGCTGCTGCCGGATCGGCCTGCAGCTCGGACTCGGCGGCCACCAGGCCAGCCAGCAGACTCCGCGCCGTCGCCTCGTTCGCCTTGAGCCAGTCGCGACGCAGTGTCACGCAGAGCAGCGGGTACTCCAGCGAGCGGAAGTCGTGGACGACCTGGTAGCGCTCCGGCTGTTGCAAGAGCTGCGTCAGGAGTGGATCGAGGAACATGCCGGCCGCGATCTGGTCGTTGTCGAGGGCTGCCAGCATCGGCGCGCCCCCGCCGACCGAGATCAGCTCGACGCCGCGCTCAGGATCGATGCCGCGCTGCTTCAGCCCGAAGCGCAGGTTGATGTCCGTCGAGGAGCCGGGGCCGGTCGTGCCGAGCTTCGTGCCCGCCAGTGCCTCCAGCCCGGTCAGGGTGGCCGACTTCTTCGCCATCAGCGCGTAGGCGTACGTCGCCTCGACGTTCGCCACGGCCACCACGTCCATCCCCTGGTCGCGCAGCTTCAGGACGTGATCGTACGAGCCGATTAGCACATCGGCGGCCCCACCCACGAACGCCTTGCCAGCGTCGCCGCCGCCCTTGAACTCGCGCAGCTCCAGCGCCAGACCTCGGTCCTTCAGGTGGCCGCGCTGCATGGCGGCGTAGAGCGGCAGGTAGCCAAGATAGGGGTAGACCGTGGCCACCTCCAGCGTCTTGAGCGCGCCGGGCACGGGCGCGGTCCCGGACTTCGGGGCGTCGGCCGGCGCGGGGGCCGTGGCCGGCGCGGCGGGCTTGCCGGCCGGCTCGGTCCGACCGCCTGGCGTGCAGGCCGCCAGCGACCCGACGGCCGGCAGTACGGCGAGCGCGGCCATCTGGCCCAGCAGCGCGCGTCGCGAGCGGCGAGCCGATCCTGCTGCTCCGACAGGCGGGGCGTCACGGTGCGCGGCAACGCTGGCGATGGCGGCGGCTGCATTCGCGATACTGGTGTCAGTGGTGCGTGTGGTGGTCTGCATGGGACGCCTCCCGTCTGAGGCTCTAGCGGGCCTCGGACGACTTCCAGCGGAACAGGCGCGCCTCGGCCAGCTTCATCAGCTCGCTCAGCGCGATGGTCAGGATCATCAGGACGACCAGCCCGGCAAAGACGCCGGTCGTGTCGAAGTTGGCGGCGGCGGCTTCGACGTAGTAGCCGACGCCCCGGCTGGAGCCGACCAGCTCGCCGACGACCGCCCCGATCAGGCTCATGCCAAGCCCGATCCGCAGCCCGGCGAAGATCCACGGCAGCGTTGACGGTATCGTCACCCGCCGCGCAACCGTCCACGGCGAGGCCTGCATCGTCCGCAGCATGTCCACCAGGTCGCGGTCAACCCCGCGCACGCCCTGGTAGGTGTTGATCAGGACTGGGAACACCACCAGCGAGAAGGCCAGGATGACCTTCGACGGCAGCCCGATCCCGAACCAGATGATGAACAGGGGCGCCAGCGCCACGCGCGGCAGACTGTTCAGCCCCATCAGCAGCGGATCGAGGACGGCGGCGACCCGTGGGTACCCCCCGAGCAGCAGCCCCAGGCCCACCCCGACCACCCCCCCGAGCGCCAGCCCGAGCAGGGCCGCCTGGAGGGTGGCCCAGACATGCCAGAACAGCAGGCCGCTGGCGGTGAGCGTCAGCAGACGCTCGAAGACCCGGCTCGGCTGGCTGACCCAGAACGGCGTTGTGACGGTGGTCGCGGCCACCTCCCAGGCCACCAGCAGCAGCGCGGTCAGCGCCAGCCGCCAGCCGTTCAGGATCAGTCGCTGCCGCCAGCGTCGCGCGACCGTCGTCTCCTGAGCGCCTGCCGCTGGCGTCGTCCGCTGACCGGGGGCCGCCGCCTGGGCGGCCGCGCGAGAGAGGGCGCGAGCAGCGCCGTATGGAGTGCTCATCGTCGTCCTCCGCTAGCTCGCCGCGCCGACCGGCGATGCGCCGACCGGCGATGCGCCGGCCAGCTGCGTCTGCTCTGCCAGATCGCGCCAGATCGCCCGGTGCAGCTCCTGGAACCGGGGTGTGAACCGGACCTCGTAGAAGTCGCGCGGGCGCGGCAGGTCGATCCGGTACTCGGACGCGATACGGCCGGGCCGCCGACTCATCACCAGCACCCGGTCGGACAGGCCAATCGCCTCTTCGATGTCGTGCGTGACAAACAGGACGGTGCGGTCCAGGTCGTCCCAGATCCGCAGCAGCTCAGCGCCCATCGCGACCTTCGTCTGGGCGTCGAGCGCCCCGAACGGCTCGTCCATCAGGTAAACCGAGGGGTCGTAGGCGAGCACCCGCGCCAGCGCGACGCGCTTCCGCATGCCGCCAGACAGGGTGGCCGGATAGGCGTCCTCGAAGCCCTCCAGCCCGACCAGCTTGAGGAGGTCGCGGGCGCGGCCCTCGCGCTCGGCCCGCGCGACACCGCGCAGCTCCAGCGCCACCAGGACGTTCCCGAGCGCAGTGGACCACGGCAGCAGCGCATCGTGCTGGAACATGAAGCCGACGCTCGGCGGCACGCCGTTGACCGGCTGCCCGTCAAGCTGCACCGAGCCCGTCGTCGGCACGAGCAGCCCCGAGATCAGTCGGAGGATCGTGCTCTTGCCGCAGCCGCTCGGCCCGACCAGCGCCACAAACTCGCCATCACGCACGCTGAAGGAGACCCGGTCGAGGGCGCGCACCGCGCCCCGGTCCGTGGGGTACTCCAGCGAGACGTTCGCGAGACGAATCTGGTTCACCGTCACCCTCCTGCCCGCCAGGGCCACACGCCCGCCAGGGCCACACGCCCGCCAGGGCCACACGCCCGCCAGGGCCACACGCCCAGCAGGGCCACTCGCCATCAGTCGTTGCGCTCCAGCGGAATTCAACTCTGACTGAGTTCAATATACCACATGGTGTGGCCCGGTGGTCTGCTCTGGGCGACGATTTCGCACGTTCGGTGCCGGCTGGCGGCGCGGCTGTGGCTGCAGGGGCTATCATGGCGGCGCTCGGCCATGGCGGCGCTCGGCCATGGCGGCGCTCGGCCATGACGGCGCTCCGCGGCGCTCGCCTGCTTCGGCGGCTCAGCTCGAATCGGCTGGAGGTCTCGGCGTGGCTTCTGACTCAGCTTCCGAGCCGCTCACCGCTGGGCCGGCCGCTCCCGGCCCGGGCATTCAGCGTGTCGGCCAGATCGGCGTGCGCATCCTCGATCTCGACCGTGCCGTGGCGTTCTACCGCGACGTTCTGGGGTTGCCGCTGCTGTTTCAGGCCCCGCCAGGGCTGGCGTTCTTTCAGGTCGGCCACTCTGGCCAGCCCGGAGCGTCGGGGCCGGCGGGTGGCGTCCGCCTGATGCTCAGCAGGCCGGAGTCAGCCGAGCACGATCACCCGGGCTCGATCGTCTACTACGAGGTCGCGGATCTCCACGCCGCCTGGGCCGCCGTCACCGGACGGGGCGCTCCGGCCGTCGCTGAGCCGCACCTGATCGCGCGGATGCCGGATCACGACCTGTGGATGGCGTTCATCAACGACAGCGAGGGCAACCTGCTCGGGCTGATGAGCGAGGTGCGCCCGCCGTCGTCGTCCTGACGGCGAGCTGCCCCCGCGCTTGATGGCGCACGGCTCGGCGCGTCAGAAGCCCCGCAGCCGCGTCGGCCGGAACCGAATCGCCACCGGGTAGTCGGCGGCGAAGCTCTCCGGCGTCATCTTCAGCCCCTCGACGATCTGGCGTCCGTACTTGGCCTGATAGGCGGGCACGGCATTCGACGGCGGTGCCGCGGGATCGACCGCCGCCTCGCCGAGCAGCACGACGATGTCGCCGCCGTGCTCGTCGCCGTGCAGGTTGATGCTCGCCTTCGGGTTGGCAGCGAGATGTCGCAGCTTCGCCTGGTTGTCCTGGCTGTAGATCAACAGCGCCTCGCCGTCCCACAGAAACCAGACCGGTCGTGGCTGGGGCGTCCCGCTGGCGTCGACGGTCGTCAGCCAGCCGATCACCTCGTCGTTGAGTCGGCGCGCCACCCGCTGCCCGAACTCGGTCGTCGTGTCGATCTGCATGGTTGCTGGTCCTCCGGTGGACGTGGGCTGCCTGGAGCCGCGCCGGGTCCACTCCTCTACCACAACCAAGAATGTGTGCCCGGTATGCCCATACGACCATCCCACGCTGCCACGTTGGCTTGCATCGGCGTCTGCACGTACTATCCTCGCGGGGCTGCCGGGCGCAGCACGGGGGCAAGCAGTATGGGGCGCGGATGCCTGGTGATGGTCCTGGCGGCGGTGGCCGTGGGCTGTCTGTTCTTCGTCGCGGCCAGCGTGGTCGAACTGGCGACCGGCGGCGACGGCAAGACCTCGCCGGCCGTCTACGCCGGACTGCTCGTCTTCTTCGGGGGCATGGCTGCCGTCAGCGGGTTCGGGGCGTGGAAGCTCTACCGTTCCCGGCCTGCCGCCAGCGGCGCGGCCCGTCCAGGGGCCGGTGGGACAGGTGGGGGCTACGGCTACGGCGGGCCACCCGAGCCGCCCCGCACAGCCGAGGAGCGCGAGCAGCGGGTGCTCGACCTCGCGCGGGCGCAGCGGGGGCGGGTGACGCTGCCGGAGGTCGCCTCGGCCTGCGACATGACGGTGACGGACTCGAAGGAGACGCTCGACACGATGGTGCTGCAGGGCATCGCCGAGCTGCGTGTCACCGAGACGGGCGTGCTGGTCTACGTCTTCCCAGGCTTCCTGTCCGACGAGGAGAAGCGCGGCGCACAGGACTTCTGAGGCCGGTGCAGCCCGGCGCAGCCGCCCGGGCGCTGCTGCCCGGGCTCGGCCTCCCGGATGCCTACCCTGGCACCCGGCCGGCCGCTGCGATGATCCCCAGCAGGTAGTCGGCCAGCCGTTTCAGGTCGGCGGTGGCGACGTGCTCGTCGCGCGTGTGCGGCTTTCGCATGGCCGCGCTGAGGCACGCCGATGGCAGCCCCAGCTCTGAGAAGGTGTTGGCGTCGCTGCCGCCGCCCGTGGCGATGGCCTGGAACGGCACGCCGGCCAGTTGCGCGCCCTGGCGGGCCAGCGTCATTCGGAAATCGTCCTCGGTCAGACGGTAGGCGCGGTACTCGCGCTTGGTCGTGATGTCCACCGAGCAGCCGACCTCGGCGGCCGCCGACTCCCAGTGCTCGCGGAGGTCGCTGAGGACCCGGTCGAGCTTGCCATCGTCCAGCGAACGGGCCTCCGCGTCCACCGTCGCCAGGGCTGGCACGGCGTTGCGGACGCTGCCCCCGCCGATCAGCCCGACGTTGCAGGTGGTCTCGGCGTCGAGCCGTCCGAGGGGCGTCCGGGCGATGGCCCGCGCCGCCGCCAGGATCGCGCTGCGCCCTTCCTCTGGCTTCATGCCGGCGTGCGCGGCCACGCCCCGGAACTCGGCGTGGATGCTCTCGTAGCTGGGGGCGGCGGCGACGATCGTGCCGATCTCGCCCTCGGCGTCGGGCACGAAGCAGACCTTCGAGCGCAGCTTGCTGACGTCCACGGCTGCCGCGCCGAGGTGCGCGCGCTCCTCACCCCAGGTCAGGATGATCTCGAGGGGCGGATGGGGCAGCCCGGCCTCGCGCAGCACCAGCAGCGCTTCGAGGATCGCCGCGATGCCGGCCTTGTCGTCCGAGCCGAGGATGGTGTCGCCGGCGCTCCGCACGATGCCGTTCTCGATGACCGGCTCGATGCCTTCGCCGGGCTGGACGGTGTCGAAGTGCGCCGACAGGGCGATGGGCAGCCCGGCCCCGCCGTCCAGCCGCGCGATCAGGTTTCCGACGCCGTCATGGCCGGACCCGTCGTTCTCGACGGGCAGCCCGAGCGCTTCCAGGTCGGCCGCGAGCCGGCGGCAGATCGCCTGCTCCTTGAACGACGGCGAGTCGATCCGCACCAGATCCAGAAACGCTCGGGTGACGCGCTCCTCGTTGGCGGCAGCCATCCCGTCCTCCCAGGTCATGCCGAGGCATGGATTCGGCGAGAGGGTACGCGGGCCGGTCGGTCGGATGCCAGCGCTCGCGGGCGGCCCTCACCCCCGACCCCGTGCCCCGGCCCGGCGGCCTGGCCGGGCCGGGGGTGATTGCCCGTCTCCGCTTACCCGAGCGCGGCGGCCCGTCGTCCCCGTTCGGCGACGGCGGCGGCAACCTGCCCTTCGCGAGCTTTCCGCCACGCGACGTCACGCGCCAGTGTGGCCTGCATCTGGGCGGCGTGGGCGCGAACCGTCTCCGGGGCCGGGCCGCCGGGGATGGTTCGCGCCCGCACGAACGCCCACGGATCGAGCGCCGCCGCAAGCTGCTCAGCCGACAGGTTGACGGTCGAGCCGAGATCGGCTCCGAGCGCCTCTGTGGCCGCCTCGGACACGAGCGCCGTCGTCACGCCGCCCGGCTCGCCGCCGGCCTTCCGCACCACGGTGGACGCCACCTTGTGCGCCTGCCGAAACGACAACCCGACATGCCGCACCAGCGTATCCGCGATCTCGGTGGCTGTCGTGAAGCCCTCGGTGGCCCTGGCGGCAAGCCTCTCCTTGTCGAACTGGCAGGTCGCCAGGGCCGAGTCGGCCAGCCGCAGGAACGCGATGCCGTGCTCGAAGGTCCGGAACAGCGGCTCGTACAGCTCGTCTTCCACGTCCACGGTGTCCCCGAAGGCCGCCGCCTGCACCAGTGACTGCGCCGTCCCTGCGCTTCCCAGCACCCAGGCCACGCGCGCCCGCAGATGCTCCAGCACCACGGGATTCCGCTTCTGCGGCATGATGCTGCTGATCTGGATGAAGCTGTCGTCGATGCGGAGGGTGCCGTACTCGCGGGTGGCCCAGAGCAACAGCTCGTGGATCAGCCGCGCGAGGCCCAGCGCACAGGTGGTGATGGCCGCCAGCCCCTCCAGCGCGTAGTCCACCCCGCCGATGGCGTCGTAGCTGTTGATGACGACGTCGTCAAATCCCAGCAGCTGCGCCGTCAGCGTACGGTCGATGGGGAAGCCGGTCGTGGTCAGGGCGGCAGCGCCCAGCGGTCCGCGATTCGTCCGCGCCCAGGCGGCCTGGACCCGGACGGTGTCGCGCTCAAGGGCTTCGGCGGTGGCCGCCAGAAAGTGCCCGAGGGTGGTCGGCTGGGCCGGCTGGGTGTGGGTGTGACCGGGCATCAGCGTCTCGGCGTGCTCGTCGATGCGGCGCAGCAGGGTGGCCCGCAGGGCTTCGAGCAGACGGTGGACTTCGAGCAGCATCCCGCGCAGCGCCAGGCGGGCCATCGCGGCGTCGAGGTCGTTGCGGCTGCGGGCGAGGTGGAGGTTGCCGCCGGCCTCCTCGCCCGCGTGCTCGACGATCCGCGCCTCCATCTGGAAGAAGAGGTCTTCGACCCGCGGATCGTAGGCGAAGGCGGCGGCTCCGGCCTGCTTGAGCGCCTGGAGGGCCGCCCAGACCTTCGCCGTCTGCGCGGCCGGCATCAGGCCGGTGGCGTTGAGCATCAACAGGTGGGCTTCGCTGGCGTCCAGCATCGGGACGAAGAGCCACAGCTGCGACGCGGCAAACTGCGGCGCGAGGATCGTGTCGGCGTAGACAGGGTCTGGAAAGCGACGCGAGCTACTCATGGCGGGAGATCGTGCCAGATTGCGGCGGGCGGGTGCTGTGGAGCGAGTGGTCAACGGACCGTGACGATGTCGTACCAGAGGCCGGCCGCGATGACCGAGACGAGCGCTCCGTAGAGCCAGCGCAGGACACGCGCGGATGTGCGGGCGCTCAGCCAGCTGCCGCCCTGCGCCCCGAGGATCGCGCCGACCACCACCAGCGTCGCCAGCCAGAACGGCACCTGCCCCGTGGCGACCTTCCCCACGGCGGCCGCCAGCGAGGTCGGGAAGCCGACGGCCAGGACCGTCCCCAGCGCCGTCCGCGTCGGCAGGCCGACGAGGTAGATCAGCGTGGGCATCATCAGAAACGCGCCCGCGCCGTTCATCCCGATGACCAGCCCGATGAGCAGCCCGGCCGTCAGCACCACCACCACGTTGTAGGTGAGCGGTGCGTTCGGGTCGAGGTCTTCGGTGCGGGCCGGCAGGAACATCAGCAAGGCCGCCGCCGTCGCGAGGCAAGCGGTCGCCAGGAGCAGCAGGTCGGGTGGCACGTACGCCGAGACGACGCCGCCCAGCAGCGCGCCGCCCGCGCTCGCGCTGCTCATCGTGATGGCCAGGCGCATGTTCACGGCGCCACGCCGGCGATGCGCCAGCGCGCCCGAAAGGGTGGCTGCCGTCACCTGGACCACGGCGATGGCGCTGGCCGTCCGGATGCCGATCTCGCCGAAGCCCAGCCACTGCGGGGCGTACAACAACAGCGGCACGATGACGAGGCCGCCGCCAATCCCAAGCAGCCCGCTCAGCGTCCCGCCGATCAGGCCAAGCACCAGAAAGAACAGATCGTAGAGGGAGATCACGTCACAAATAGGGGCCGCGCCCCTGCGTGACGCGGCCTCCACATGCTACGCGAGATCAGCGGAGCCGGCCCATCCGAGTTCGCCTATGCCCCCGATAGGAGGCCGGCATGGTGGCGCGCACAGCAGCCCAGGGCCCCCGCCGTTCTGAAGAGATGGTCGTGGGTCGTGAGGATGATGTGGTGAAAACGTGCGACTCGCAATTGTCATCCTGAGCGCAGCGAAGGACCTCACCCGCTGACCGTCAACGCTCGCGTCACCCGCCGACTGCTCTCTGAGTGAACACCCGCTGACCGTCACCCCTCGCGTCACCCGCCGACTGCCCTCTGAGTGAACACCCGCTGACCGTCAACATTCGCGTCAGCGGGTGAGGTCCTTCGTTGCGTTCGCAAGCTCACTTCACTCAGGATGACAGCGTGGGGGCACGCATCGCTCATGAGTCACTGACCACTGACCGCTGACTCAGCCCTTCACCGCCCCGGCCGTCAGCCCGGCCACGTAGTACTCGACGAAGAACGAGTAGATCAGCGCGACCGGCACCGACCCGAGCAGCGCCCCGGCCATCAGCGACCCCCAGAAGAACACGTCCCCGCGGATCAGCTCGCTGACCACGCCGACCGGCAGCGTCTTCATCGGGGTGGTCGTGATGAAGACCAGCGCGTAGATGAACTCGTTCCACGAGAGCGTGAAAGCGAAGATGCCGGCCGAGAGGATGCCCGGCATCGCCAGCGGCAGCACGATCTCGATCAGCGCGCGGATGCGCCCCGAGCCGTCGATCAGCGCGCTCTCCTCCAACTCGCGCGGGATGCTCTTGAAGTATCCCATCAGGAGCGCCGTGCAGAACGGGATCAGGAAGGTCGGGTAGGTCAGGATCAGCGCCCAGTAGGTATCGCCGATGTTCAGCGATTTGATCACGTCGAACATCGGGATGAAGAGCAGCGTCTGGGGCACCAGGTAGCTGACGAAGATCGCCACGCCCAGGAACCCGGCCGCCTTGAAGCGCAGCCGCGCCAGGGCGTAGCCGGCCAGAATCCCGAAGACCAGTGAGATCGCCGTGGACACCGCCGCGATGAACAAGGTGTTCATCAGCCAGCGGAAGTACATGGTGTTCGTGAACAGGTACTTGTAGTGGTCGAGGGTCGGGTTGAAGACCCAGAACGGGAAGATCCGCAGGTTGTACAGCTCGTTGTTCGGCTTCAGGGACGCGATGAACATCCAGTAGAAGGGGAACAACGTCAGAACGATGAAGGCCATCAGCGGAACCCAGAAGGTGAAGATCCGCTTGACCGGGCTGGACCGGTCCACCCCAACGCCGTGCGAGCTGACCTGATGCGCGACCGCGTTCATAGCCCCTGCTCCCGCCGCTGGTACCACAGCGTCACGACGACCAGCGCCGCCATGAACGGGAACATCCACAACGAGATCGCCGCGCCCATACTCAGCTCGCCCGCCGACATCCCGATCTGGTACGCCAGCGTGGCCAGCAGGTGGGTGCTGTTGGTCGGGCCGCCGCGCGTCAGGACGTAGACCAGCTGGAAGTCCGCGAACGTCCAGATGATCGAGAACAGCGTGACGATGGTCAGCACCGGCATGATCAGCGGCAGGGTGACGTGTTTGAAGCGGGCCCAGGCGCCCGCGCCGTCGATGGCCGCCGCCTCGTAGAGATCCTGCGAGATCGTCTGCAGGCCGGCCAGCAGCGAGATCGCGAAGAACGGCGTCCCGCGCCAGATGTTGACGGCGATCACCGACCCCATCGCGAGGGTCGGGTCACCCAGGAAGGGAATGTTGCGCTGGATCAGCCCCATGTTGCGGAGCATCCAGGAGATGATCCCGTAGGTCGAGTCGAAGATCCAGAGCCAGGCCAGTGTCGAGAGGGCCGTGGGGATGATCCAGGGCAGCAGCAGGCCGGCCCGGACCAGGTTCTTGAAGCGGAAATGCTGGTTCATCAGCAGGGCCAGGGCCATGCCCAGCACCAGTTTCCAGACGGTGGTGATGGCGGTGTAGACGAACGTGTTCTTCAGCGTCTGCTGGAAGATGCCATTCTGGGCGTTGACGATGAAGTTGTCCAGGCCCACGAACTTCCCTGGGACGCCGATCTTCGCGTCGGAGAGGCTGTACCAGATCCCCAGGAAGAACGGATAGGCGATGAAGACGGCGAGGATGATGATGGCCGGCGCCATCAGGATCAGCCCGAGGCTGCCCTCACGCTCGAGGAGATCGCCGAAACGGCTCGGCACTTGCCGCTGGACCGCCACGCGTCTCGTGACCTGGGTGCTCATCGCCGTACCTCCACCCATCCCCGCAGCGCATGCGGCTCCCGGACGACCCGTGCAGGCCGACAATCCTGCCGGCAATCGGAGTGGGCACAGAGTGCGCCCCGAACGTGAGCTGTCGGCATCATTGCCTCCAAGAGCGTGCCCCGGTGCGGCAGGCCGCCATGGCCAGGGGGGCGTCGTCCGGCGAATCTGGCGCAGAGCATACGAACGAGCCGGGACGGTGTCAAGAATGACGATGGCTCGATTCAGGATTCAGTATAGCCCTCGGCTCAGCCTGTCCTGACCATCGTGGCATGCGCCCGTGACTGCACCGTTTCAGCCAGTCAGCTCACACGCGCTGACGAGTCAGGCGCCCGGAACTGTGCCCAACTTCCGGTGTGTGTGCGGAGTAGGCCGGTTCGGCTCGCGATTGTGTAAAGCTGGTCCAAACTCCTTGATTGACAGGCGTATAATGGCGCCCGCTGAACCTCTCCAACGGAGTCGATGCATCGCCCATGCCTGGAGATCGCGCGCAGAGCGGAGTCGCGGAGCAGCCGTCTCCGTTCGAGTTGATTCAGCAGAAGGCCGCGGCGCTCGAGGCGGTGGTTGAGTCCCTCGGCGACGGCCTGCTGGTCGTCAGCGACGCGGGCGAAATCGTTGAAGCAAACGCCGCGGCGGTGCGTCTGCTGGGATGCCGCGAGAAGGGCGACCTGCGTGGGCCGCTGACCGACGTGTTGGCTCGCCTGACGCGGCCGAACGGCGCGGCGTTCAGCGTGGACGATCTCGGCTTCTGGCGCACGATCCGCCAGGGGCACGTCGAGCGGGCCACCTGCCTGCTCCGCTCCCAGTTTGGCGGCCCGTGCTCCATCGAGACCGTCACGGGCGTGGTCCGCGCCGACGATGGAACGGTCCTTGGCGCGTCCATCGTCGCACGGGACGTGAGCGCCCAGTGGCGGCGCGAGCGCGATCTGCTGCTGATCGCGTCGGTCGCAGACGGGCTGGTCTCGGCCACGGACGTGCCGGGCGCGCTCGGCGGGCTGGCCGACCGGGTGGTGCAGGATCTGGCGGACTGGTGCGCCATCTTCCACGTCGATGGGCCGCTGGACACGCCGACGGAGTCGCTGCGGCTTGGCGCGATGCGTCACCGTGACGGTCGGCGCATCCCTGGCCTGGGCGACCTCCTCGCCCGGGCAAAGGTCCGTGTCAGCGATGGGTTCGTGGGCGCGGCGATGCGCGCTGGCTCGCCGCTGCTGCTGCCCGACCTGACCAGGGAGGCGGTCCTGCGGTACGCTGGCCAGGGCGTCGAGGCCCAGCTCGCCAGCCGCCTGGAGCTGCGCTCGCTGGTGGTGGCCCCGTTGCGCGGAGCGGACGGTCCGATTGGCGCGATCTGTATCGGTTGGACCGATGGCCGCCACCGCGCCGACGAGCAGGACGCCCTGTTGCTGGGTGAGCTTGCGCGCCGCACGGCCATGACGTTGGAGCAAACGCACTTCCAGCAGTCGATCGAGCAGAACCTTCTGCGGCTCGATCGCGCCCTTCAGCGGCTCGAGCAGGTGCTCGACTCGATGGGGGCCGGGCTGATGGTGTTCGGTGGCGACGGACGTGCGGCGCTGATCAACGCGACGGCGCGCGGCATGATCGGGCTGACCGACGACGGGCTTGGCCTGTCGCTGCCCGAGCTGATGGCGGGGAGCGAGGAGCACCTGGAAGATACGCGCCAGCTCGACGATCTCCTCGCGCAGACCGACGATCCGTCGTTCGAGGCGCGTGGGGAGCTGCGGCTCCACGCGCCGTCGCCCATCGACGTCGAATGGATCGCCTCGCCGGTGCGCGACGACGAGGGCCAGCTACTCGGGCAGGTGATCGTCTGGCTGGACGTGACGCACATCCGGGCGGCGGAGCGGGTCAAGGATGACCTGGCCGGCGACCTCAGCGACGCGCTGCGCTCACCGTTGCAGGCGATCTCGACCAACGCCGTCTCGGCGCTCCGACGGGGCCGGCGCACCGGCGGCGATGGAACGCTCCTGCACAGCCTTGAGGTGATCCTCCGCAACGCGCGGCAGGTCTCCATGCACGTCAACGATCTGGTTGACGCCGCCCGCTTCGACGCCACGAACCTCAGCCTCGACCTCGCGGATGTCGATGTGCGGGCCGTCATCGAGCAGGCGGTGGACGAGGCCCGCGCGATGACGACCGTCCATCGGTTCCGCCTGGACGTGCCGCCGGCGGTCCCGACGCCGCGCTGGGATCAGCACCGCGTGCGGCAGGCGATCCTCCACATCCTGACGAACGCCATCAAGTACTCGCCTGACGGCGGTCAGGTGACGATCAAGGTGCGAGCGCAGGTGGAAGGCGTGATCGTCAGTATCCGCGACCGTGGACTCGGCATCCCGCCGGAGGAGCAAGAGCGGGTGTTCGCGCGGTTCTACCGCCTCTCGGGAGATGCCGTGCGGCGCAAGATCCGTGGCAACGGACTGGGGCTGTACCTCGTGCGGGGCGTCGTCGAGGCGCACGAGGGCACGATCTGGCTGGACTCGACCGGCCTGCCCGGAGAGGGCACCACGGTCAACCTGCTGCTGCCCTGGCAGCCCGGACAGCAGCAACCCGGCTGACAGCGGCGCGCGGCCGAGCCGCGAACCGCCCCGCGCCTGCCGCGCGGCAGGCGCGGGGCGGCGTCCACGAGGGCCGGCTGACCCAGGCCGCGACTGGCTGCCGGGGCTGCGCGGCCGGCTCGCCGAAACCCCACGCGCATGCTTCCTCTCCTCTCCACGGGGGGCATCTGACGGGGGGCCTCTGATCGTCCGAACGATTCAGGTGTCAGGCGGGTGCAACGGGTGACGAAAGGCGGGCGGCCAGCGCTTCGAACGCGGCGATCTGCGCGTCGGGATGCCGGCCGACGATATTGAGATCCCAGATGACCTCCGCGACGCCAGCCTCGGCGGCGCGCTGCAAGTCGTCCACGACAGACGGCTCGGTCCAGGCTGTGGGCGGCGTCTCGTGCTGGGCGTCGGCGAGCATCGGGCCGGCCCGCAGGACGATCGGACCGGCGCCGCCGGCCTCGTGGTACCAGCCGATGTGCTCCAGGGTGCTGTCCCAATCGCGGTGGGCGACCACCACGCCGTCGCCGAGGCGGGCGGCCCGCGCGATGGCCGGCTTCGTGACGCCGCCGATGAAGACCGGTAGCGGGCCGTTCCGGGGCTTCGGCCCGATTCTCGACCTGGGGATCGGGTAGAACGGCCCCTCGTGCAGGACTGGGTTTGGACCCCAGCACGCCCGCAGTGCCGCCAGGTGATCCTCGAAACGACGGCCACGCTCGGCGACTGGCACGCCCGTCGCCGCGTACTCCTCCGGCATCCAGCCCGCCGCGATGCCGACATCAACCCGGCTGCTGGACAGGTGGTCGAGGGTGGCGAGCCGCCGTGCCAGCACCACGGGCGGCTGGAACAGCGAGATCAGGATGCTGGTGCCGAGCCGGATGCGCGTCGTGTGGGCGGCGACCCAGGTCAGCACTTCGAGGGAATCGTAGGACGCATACTCCGGGAGGCCGTAGGGGTTGCTCCAGCCGTCCGGGGTCGGGAGCAGCAGGCGCTCGGCGTTCGAGACGCTGTGGAAGCCGAGACGCTCGGCGGCCGTCGCAACCTTGACGATGGCCTCAGGGCTGGCGTGCGGCCCGACGATGGGCAGGCCGACGCCGACGCGCGGGAATGGCATGGGGCGGCTCCTTCGGGGGCGATCCGGGCGCTCATGGGGTGATCCGGCCGCTCATGGCGTGATCCGGCCGCTCATGGGGCGATCCGGGCGCGAAGGCTCGGGGCGGCGGCGTCAGGCGGAGACAGGCTGGCGCTCCAGGAACGCGCCGAGGGCGTTCAGCAGCAGGCCAGTGCCGTGCTCGCGCTCCTCCGGGTGGTCCCAGCCATCCAGGAACGCGCCCTGCTCCGTGAACGTCAGCTTCGTGCCCTTGCCGACGGGCTTCAGATCGACGGTGGCCAGCGAGACCGAGATCCTGGTCTCGTCCAGGTGCAGGTCGTAGGCGAAGACGATCCGCTCGTTGGGGACGATGTCGTAGTAGCGGGCGTCGAAGGCGTGGACCGGGCCGCCCTTCGGGCCGCCCCGGCTGGTCTCGCGTCCGCCCACCCGGAAGTCCAGCTCCGGCTCATCCCGGTCCCATTCCGCCGGCCCCCCGAACCATTGGAACTTGAGGGTTGGGTCCGCGAACGCCGAGAAGACCCGGGCCGGCGAGGCCGGGTAGGTCCGCTCGATGACGAACGTGGCATGCGTGACGGTGCGCGCGGTCATGGTGTACTCCCGGAGTCTGATTCTTCTGGCGGCAGCCGCGCGAGCAACTGGCCCAGCCGGTCGAAGCGCTGCTCCCAGCTGCGCCGTCGCTCGTCGATCCATTGCTCGACCATCGAGAGCGCCGCCGTCTCCAGCCGGCAGGTGCGGACCCGCCCGACCTTCGCCGAGGTGACAAGGCCGCTGGCTTCGAGGATCTGGAGGTGCTGCATGACGGCCGGCAACGAGACCGGCAGGGGCGCGGCCAGTTGGCTGACGGAGGCCGGCCCCCGGCTGAGCCGCTCGACCATCGCGCGGCGGGTGGGATCCGCCAGAGCCTGGAAGACGCCGTCGAGCGACCCCTGATAGTTAAGCATAAACTTAAGTATCATGCTGGCCGCCTCCCCGTCAAGCCGTCTCGGGCCGCCGGGCATCACAGTCTGGTGATGCCATCCGGTGGCGCCGTGCCTGCCCAGGCGCGACAATCCCACCCCACCGGTCTCGATTCTCCACGCACCGGGAGCGCCGCCGTTGCCATCATCTGCCGCCTCCGCGCCGCCACCTGTCCTGACCGCCCGCAGCCTGCTGATGGTCAACCTGGCGGTCGCCCTGTTCGGGCTGGCCGGCGTCCTGGGGCAGTTGACGGGGCTGCCGTCGCCGCTGGTGACGTTGGGGCGAGCGCTCTCGGGTGCGCTGGCCCTGCTGCTGTTCGGTCTCTGGCGCGGGGCCGATCTGCGATTGCCCGGCTGGGTCCTCCTGCTGCTCGGCGGGCAGGGGCTGCTCCTGGCCGTCCACTGGACCGCGTTCTTTCAGTCCATCGCCGTGGCGGGCGTCGCCGTCGGCCTGCTGACGTTCGCGACGTTCCCGCTGTTTACCGCGCCGCTGGAGTGGCTGCTGCTGCGTTCGCATCCGGACCGGCTCCAGCTTGGCGGTGCGCTCGGCATCGTCCTGGGGGTCTGGGTGCTGGTCCCGGACCCCTCATTGCAGGACGCATCCACCCGGGGCGTCGCCTGGGGGCTGATCGGCGCGGCGACCTTCGCGCTGCTGGCGGTGCTGAATCGGTGGACGCAGCGGCTGGCCTCCAGCCTGACGGCGAGCCTCTATCAGAACGGCGTGGCGGCGCTGGTGCTGCTGCCGCTGCTGGCCGCTGCGCCGGTGGAGTCGCTGCTCCAGCCGCGCACGCTGGGGTTGCTGCTGGTGCTGGGAGTCGGGTGTACGGCGGTCGCGCATACGCTGTTCATCGCCGGTCTGCGCCGGATGACAGCCCAGCTCGCGAGCCTGCTGGCCGGGCTGGAGCCGGTCTGGGGCATCCTGCTGGCGGTGCTGATGCTGGACGAGTGGCCGACGAGCCGGGCGCTGCTCGGCGGCACGATCATCGTCGCCTCGACGATGCTCCCGGTCGCCCTGGCGTACTGGCGGCCGGCTCGCGCTGCCCCCTGAGCGCGGGTGGCCGGCCGCGCTGCTGCCCGCCCTGGCTACCGAATGCCGTTGGCCACGCCGTCGTAGAACGGGTCGTCGGGGCTGATTGGCAGATCGACAGGCCGCTTGAGGATGGCCGAGCTGTAGAGGCCGGCCAGCACCTCCAGCGCTCGCCTCCCCTCCGCGCCGCCCGTCAGCGAGGGCTGGCCAGTCTGGATGGCCGTCAGGAAGTCGCCCACCTGCGGCGCCATGCTCCAGGCCGGCGGCAGCAGGTTCGGGCCGGGGTTGCGGTACGCGTCGGTCTCGGGCCTCTTCGCTCGCCACGTCTCGGGGAGGGCGGGGGCTTCGTGTTCGAGATAGTCGGCCAGCCGTGCGTTCGTCTCGGGGTTCACCGAGTAGGCGGACCATGGGTACGCCTGCACGGCCCCGTGTTCGCCGGCGATCTCGATCTGGCTGCGCTCTAGCTGCTGACTGACGGTCGCGCAGAACTCCATGAACGTGCCGTCCTCGAAGGTGACCACCGCAAGGGCCGTGTCCTCGATGGGGACCGTTCCGGCCGGGGCCTTCAGGCGCGGGACGGGATGCACGAACGTGTCGATCTTGCCGAAGACCTGCACCGGCCGCTTCCCGAGGATCCAGAGCAACTGATCCAGGATGTGGATGCCCTGGCCGGTCGCCGCGCCGCCGCCCTCACGCTCCCAGGTGCCGCGCCACCAGAGCTCGTAGTAGCCGGGCGGACGGTACCACTGGCCGTCGGCCTTGGCAAAGAAGACCTTCCCGAGCAGCCCTGACTGGACGAGCGCCCGCATCCGCTGCTGTTCCGGCGCGAAGCGCCCCTGCGAGACCGTCGAGAGGATGCGCCGGGCGGTGGCGGCGGCTCCGATCATCTCGTCGGCTTCGCGCAGGCTGACGGCGAGCGGCTTCTCGCAGAGGACGTGCTTGCCAGCCTCCAGCGCCGACAGCGTGACCGGGCAGTGCAGGAACGGCGGCGTGGTGACGATGACGGCGTCGACGTCGGGATCGGCGATCAGGTCCGTCCACTCGGTGTAGGTGGCCGGGACGGTCTCGCGGTGCTGACGGTATGCAGACGCGAGCGCGGCGTCATCCGCCGACTCGGCCAGCCCCAGCTCGGCCTGCTCTCCGATGTAGGTGGCGGTGGCCTCGATGCTCTCCTGCGAGCGGCTGGCCAGCGCCGTGATGCGGGTGTCCGGCGCGAAGTGCAGCAACGCGCGGATGTGGTTCCGCGCAATGGTCCCGCAGCCAACCAGCCCGACGCGGATCGGCCGCCCGCTGATGCGGTCCGTGGTCTGTTCCGCCTGCACCATCGCAGCAGCCTCCCAGGTGTGTCAAAGGTCTCGGCTGGCGGGATCATACCGGGTGGATCGTGGGTCGTGGGTCATGGGTCGTGGGTCGTGGGTCGTGGGTCGTGGGTCGTGGGTCGTGGGTCGTGGAAGTATGCCTGCTGATGCGCGCCGCGGCGTCGTAGCAAATACGAAACTCACCCTTGTCATCCTGAGCGCAGCGAAGGACCTCACCCGCTGACGCGAGCGTTGACGGTCAGCGGGTGACGCGAGTGTTGACGGTCAGCGGGTGACGCGAGTGTTGACGGTCAGCGGGTGACGCGAGTGTTGACGGTCAGCGGGTGACACGAACGTTGACGGTCAGCGGGTGAGGTCCTTCGCTGCGCTCAGGATGACAAGGGCGAGTTGCACGCTTTCACTAACACCTACGACCTACGACCCACGACCCTGGTATAGTCATCGCGTGACAGAACAGCCCCCTGCATCGCCCACTCGTGTCCCGACCTCGGCTGACGGCGAGTTCACTCCGGCCGAGCTGATCCCCAGGCGGCAGCCTGGCGAACCGCATCCGTACATGCTGGAGCGGAACCCGCCGAACCTCTGGATGCTCGTCTTCATGACCGTCGGCTCGCTGGTGACGGCGGCGGTCGTGCTGGCGCTGACGGTGCTACTCTAGCCTCCGCGCGCCGCTGCGCTCGCGCGCAAGCCCTTGCCCGGAGAGTTACCGATGACCCGTTCGCGTGCCGCCGTCCTTGACGGCACGGGCAGTCCCCGCCTCTCGGTCCGCGAGTTCGATGTGCCGGCGCTCGGCCCCGCCGGCGAGCTGGTGCTGCGGACCGTCCTCTGCGGCGTCTGCGGCTCCGACTTCCACCGCTACAGCTGGGGTACGGCCGGCCCCTGCATCCTCGGCCATGAGATCCTGGCGCGCGTCGAGCAGGTCGCGCCCGGCTGGGCCGCTGCCGACGGCTCGCCGCTGCACGTCGGCGACCTCGTCGTGCCGGAGACGCGCATCCCCTGCCACAGCTGCCAGTACTGCCGGGGCGTCGGCTCGCGGGCCTCGAAGCTGATCGACTATGCGATCTGCCCGCGGCAGCGCGGCCTGGGCGGCATCCCGCTGGACGAGATGCCGCTGCTCTCGGGCGGCTGGTCCGACTTCGTCGAGCTGCCGCACGGCGCGATCGTGCACCACATCCCGCCAGAGGTCAACCCGACCGTCGCCGTCCTCCTGGAGCCGTTCTCCATCGGCATGAAGGCGACACGCACGGCGGACATCCGCCCAGACGACATCGTCGTCATTCTCGGTCCTGGACCCATCGGCCTGTTCGCGACGGTCGCTGCCCACGAGGCCGGCGCGCGGAAGATCGTGCTGGCCGGCCGCGACGGCGACCAGATGCGGCTGGCGCTCGGGCGTGAGCTTGGGGCGCACCAGACGCTGCTGCTGGGCGACGGAGACCCTGCCGAACAACTGCGCTCGATCAATCGCGGCCAGTTGGCGACGCGCGTCATCGAGGCGACGGGCGCGTCTGGCGCGTTCGAGATCGGCGTGCAACTGCTGGGGCGTGGCGGCGTCCTGACGACGGTCGGCGGCCACCGCCCGGGCACGAAGATGACGATCGACCCGGCCGATCTCGTCTGGAAGCAGCTCGACATCCGGGGCAGCGCGCTTGGTGCGAACAGCTACGAGAGCTGCATCTCCGTGCTGGCGAAGGGCGCCTATCCCTTCGAGAAGCTGGTGACGCACCGCTTCGGGCTGCCAGACATCGAACTGGCGCTCCAGACGTTCGGGCAGCGCGGCGACTGCATCAAGCCGGTGATCGTCTTCGACTGAATGGACGGGCGCTTGTGGCTCCGCGGCCACGCCGCTCTGTCCTTTCGAGTGCGATCGGGCACAGCCAATCCGCCATCCCGCCGCCATACGTATACGAGCGGTCCGGACAAAGATGTCCGCAACGCACATCCTGGAGGAGGGTGAATGGCCTGGAACGTTCAGAGGACGGACGCCACCGCGGGTATGACGGCGGAGACTATGACCATCGCCGGGGGTGGTGGCGACCCGATTCACGCCTTCATCGCGCAGCCAAAAGGCCCCGGACCGTTCCCCGGCGTGGTGATCGTCCATCACGCTCCTGGTTTCGACGAGTGGACGCGTGAGTTCGCGCGGCGGTTTGCCGACCACGGATTCCTGACCGTGGCCCCGAATCTGTACGAGCGATTCGGGCACGGATTGCCGGACGAGGTGGCGGCCGTCGGGCGCACTCAGGTCACCGACGACTCCGTGGTTGCGGACGCCGAGGCGGCGCTCAACTGGATCAAGGCCCAACCGACCAGCAACGGCAAGGTTGGGGTGATCGGCCCGTGCTCGGGTGGGCGGAACGCCGTGCTGGTGGCCTCCCGCGTCCCGGCGTTCGATGCCGTCGTAGATCTGTGGGGTGGCGGCGTCACCGCCGATCCCACGCCCCAACGGCCGGTCCGCGTGATCGACATGACGCCGCAACTCACAGCGCCGCTGCTCGGCCTCTTCGGGAACGACGACCAGGGTCCGAGTCCGGCCCAGGTGGATCAGCACGAAGCAGCGTTGAAGGAGCACGGCAAGACGTACCAGTTCCACCGCTACGATGGAGCCGGCCACGGATTCTTCTACTGGCATGCCCCGAGCTATCGGCAGCAGCAGGCGATGGACGGCTGGGACAAGGTCGTGGCCTGGTTCACGCAGCACCTGAGCTGAACCGTCCTACGGTGGAACGCTGACTCAGGCCGGCCCGGGGCCGGCCTGAGCATCCGCCCTCCTGCACCGCTCGTTCCCGAGCGAGCGCGTCAGGTGCGCGAACTGGTGCGCTCGTAGGGGTCCAGGGCCGGAACATCCCAGGCGGCATAGAAGGCAGAGACGTGCTCGCGCAGGAGGGCCACCCGCGCGGCGGCCTCCTCCGGGAACGGCGTCGTGCCCAGTTGCGCCGCGAACTCGGCGGTCACGGCGTCCACGTCGAAGCGCGTCGGGCGGCCATCCTGCAGCACGACCTCTCCGCCGATCAGGACCGTCCGCACGTCGCGGGCCTGCGCTCGGAGCACCAGCAAGGCGCGCGGGTCGGCCTCCGGGGCGATCCACGGCCAGGACAGCCGTTCCAGGTTCACGAGTACGATGTCGGCCTGGTAGCCGGGGGCCAGCCGGCCAAGCTGCCCGGCTTTTCCGAGCAGGGCCGCGCCACCGGTCGTGGCGAGGTGCAGGGCCTCGCGGGGTGCGAGCGTCGGCGCGCCGATGACGGGGCCGCGCTGGAGCCACGTCGCCACGCGCATCTCGCGGAAGATGTCGTCATCGTCGTCGAAGCCGTGGCCGTCCAGCCCCAGCCCGACCGTCCCGCCGGCCGCCAGCAGTGCCCGCGACGGCGCGATGCCGGCCCGCAGCCGAAGATTTGAGCTGGGGTTGTGGCTGATCGACGTGCCCGTGCGCGCCAGGATCTCGATGTCCGCCTCGGTGAGCCAGACGGCGTGCGCCAGCGAGCAGCGCGGCCCGAGCACGCCGATCCGCTCCAGGTGGCTGACCACCGACTCGCCGTAGGTGCGGGGGCCGTACAGCTTCTCGTACAGCGACTCGGCGACGTGGGTCTGGATGCCCGTCCGGTGGGCGCTCGCCCGCTCCGCGATCCGCAGCAGGAAGTCGTCCGTCACCCAGTTGGGGCCGGGCGGCCCATACCAGACGTCGATGCGCGGGTGATCGGCGTACTCCGCGTGCAGTTCTTCGACCAGGGCCAGGAAGCCGTCCGGCTGGAGAGCATCGGGGCCGGGCAGGAACATCTCAGCGGCGGCGCGGGCCTCCGCTGGCAGGCTCGCCAGGAAAGCTGCTGTCTCGTCTGGGCCGCTGGCGCTGACCAGCGGGTTCTGATCGGCCACGCCGGGCGCGAAGGCGACGCGGATGCCGGCCTCGCCGAACCCGCGCAAGGCCTGCCGCACGCGGGCGACGGCGGCCTCGGCCGTCCCCCGGCACTGGTGCATCTCGACCACGCTGGTCACCCCCGAGCGGAGCAACCGTGCTGAGGTCAGGAGCACGTCCAGGTATGGATCGGTCGGGCGCATGCGCCGCAGTTCGAGCAGCCATGGCTCCAGCACGTCGTCTGGGATGCCCTGCTGGATGTGTGAGACCCCGGCCGCGTGGTGGTGGGCGCTGACCATGCCCGGCAGCACGGCCACCCGCTCCGAGCCGAGGACGGGGGCATCCGGATGGTCGCGGCGCAGGTCGGCCCACGCCCCCAGGGTCACGATCTGGCCGTCCTGCACCAGCACCGCTGCATCGGTCAGGGTGGCGTCGTCAGGGGCGGCGCCGGTGACCACCCAGCGACCACGCACCAGCAGGGAGGCATCGGATGGCATCGTCATGGTGGCATTGTCCCAGGGTGGCGCGGGCCGGGCAACTGTTGACTGCCGGCTCTGGTATCCTCCCGCACCCCTGATCTCCCGCACTGCCACGACCGGAGGTTGAACGCCATGCAGGCGACTGAGCAGATCGCACGGACCGTCGAACGGATGGACCCAGGGCGGGCCGTCGTGGCGAGCCTGCTGGCGCACGGCGTCGATACCGTGTTCGGGCTGGACGGCTCGCACGTCATCCAGGTCTTCGACGCCCTGGCCGACGCCCCCAGCATCGCGCCGCTGACCTTCAAGCACGAGAACAACGCGTCCATCGCCGCCGAGACCTACGGCCGGCTGACGGGCAGGCCGGGCGTCGTGCTGGTGACGGCCGGCCCGGGCGCGACCAACTCCTTGTCGGGCATCGGCGGAGCGTACGCGGCTGGCGCGCCGATCGTTCACATCTCTGGCGGCGTGCCAGCGGGAGCGCCCCACGAGGCGTTTCATGGCGTCGATACCGCCGATTTCCTCCAGAGCGCCTTCGCTGGCGTGACCAAGTGGTCCGTGCGGATCGAGGACGCCTCCGAGATCCCGGCCGCGCTGGCGAAGGCGTTCGCGATCGCCGTCAGCGGGCGGCCGGGCCCGACGCACATCGAGATCGCCGAGAGCGCCTTGAACGTCAAGGAGATCGAAGTCGAGCAGGCGGCGCTGGTGAGCGGCCCGACGTCGATCTATGACATGGGCGACGGCGCGGACGGCCTGCCGAGCCTGGACGGCGTCGTCAAGCAGATCGACGGCGCGCAGAAGGTGGTCATCGTGGCCGGCAAGGGAGCGATGTTCCAGCCGGTCAGCGAGGGGCTGGTGAGGCTGGCCGAGCGGCTCGGCGCGCCGGTCTGCCACACCTGGGACGGCCACGGCGCGATGCCGACGGTCCATCCGCTCTCGGTGGCGGTCTGGTGGGGGCCGGCCCGCAGCCACCAGACGGCGCTGCAACTGGTGGACGAGGCCGACCTCGTCATCGGTGTGGGCGTGCGGGCCGGGACCGAGATGGGGGCCGGGCTGCTGGGCGGCACGGCCCCGTGCCTGCTGCTCGACGCCTCGGACGATCCGACCCCGACCTGGGGGCCGGCCCTCGGCTCGGTCGGGCAGCTGGTGGCGGCGCTGGACCGACTCGCGACGACGTGCGCCCCGCGCGAGACGGCCCAGGCGACGCTCGATCTCTGCGCGAAGGCCCGTGAGCTGCAGCAGCGCGGCCTCGACATCGAGCTGGACCGCTACAAGGACGCCCGCCCCTGGCACATCGGCGCGGCGCTCGACGCGTTGGCGAAGCGGATGACGCCGGACACGTTCGTCATCAGCGACGTCAGCAACGTCAAGCTCTGGACGCCCCTCCAGGCGCCGGTCTGGGGGCCGGAGTCGCACTTCCAGTCGGGCTCGTGGGGGGCGATGGGGTACGCGCTGCCGAGCGTGCTGGCGGCGGCGCGGCTGCGGCCGGGCAAGAAGATCGTCGGGGTCTGCGGCGACACCTCGTTCCTGATGGCCTCGTCCGACTTCCTGACGATCTGCGAGCAGCGGCTGCCGGTCGTGATCGGCGTCCACCACGATCAGCGCATCGGCATGATCGACAACATGCACACGAAGGCGTACGGTCGAGCGTACGCCAGCGAGATCGGGCGGGTGGACTTCGTGAAGTACGCCGAGGCGTTTGGTGCGACGGGCATCCGCGTCGAGGACCCGGCCGACATCGGGGCTGCCTGGGACGCGGCGCTGGCGGCCGACGGGCCGGTCATCATCGAGTTCCGGGCCGGCCACGACTTCCCGTGGCCGTGGCCGGTCTCGCGGCTGGTGCAGCAGGCCCTGGACGCGTAGCGCACGGTTGGACCCCGAACAGACGAGTCTGGCACGCGACTCCCGGGCTCGTCCGCTTTGCTGGCGGCCGGCACCATGAGAAGTGCATTAATTCTGGTCGAATGATGGTGGCCTGACGCCGCATGCGGTTGGCTTACGTCAGGATGCTGCCGTACAATCGCGCGACTTCCAAGGTGAGGACCGTATGCTGCCATTCGATCTGGCCGATCTGATCAAGGCCGTAGGCTACGTCGGACTGTTCGCCATCGTATTCGCCGAGTCGGGGCTGTTCTTCGGCTTCTTCCTCCCGGGCGACAGTCTGCTGTTCACGGCTGGGTCGGTCGCGGCGCGGTTCCCCGACCTGCTGAACGTCTGGGTGATGCTGGTGCTCCTGAGCGTCGCTGCCATCACGGGGGACAGCGTCGGCTACTGGTCCGGCGAGAAGTTCGGCCGACGCCTCTTCACCAACGAGGAGTCGTTCTGGCGGAACCCGAAGCGCCTCGACTCCGCCGCCGCCTTCTACGAGAAGCATGGCGGCAAGGCCATCGTGCTGGCCCGCTTCATCCCCGCCGTCCGCACGTTCGTGCCGATTGCCGCCGGCATGGCGCGGATGAGCTACCGCAAGTTTCTGATGTGGAACGTCCTGGGCGGCATCGGCTGGGTGACGAGCATGACGCTCGGCGGCTACTACCTGACCGAGGTCATCCAGACTCGGCTCGGGCTGGCCGAGAAGGACATCGACAAGATCCTGCTGCCGGTCATCTTCCTGATCATCATCGTCTCGGCGATGCCGGCCGTCTGGCACATGTACTCCGAGAACCGCGAGTTGATCCACCGCGAGGTTGGCCGCCGCCTGGGCCGCGCCCCGAGCACGTCGTCCCCGTCGTAGTCCGGTCGCGCCTCTGCTATCCTGCTGTCACGATGCGCCGACTCTCGATCACCGTCGATCTGGCCGGCCCCGCTGCTGCGCGTGACCGCACCCTGGCCTACGTCCAGGCCGCCGACGCGGCCGGCGTCGAGACCGTCTTCGTCTCGGAGGCCTGGGGCCGCGAGGCGTTCGGACAGCTCGCGCAGCTTGCCGCCCGCACCGAGCGCGTGACCCTCGGGACGTCTATCGTCAACGTCTTCTCGCGGACGCCGGCCGCCCTGGCCCAGCACTTCGCGACGCTGGACGAGCTGTCGAACGGGCGGGCCATCGTCGGGCTGGGGACCAGCGGCAAGCTCGTGATCGAGGAGTTCCACGGCATCCCGTTCGTCAAGCCGGCCGCCCGCCTGCGCGAGACGATCCAGATCATCCGCCTGCTGCTGGCCGGCGAGCCGCTGCGCTTTCAGGGCGAGGTCTTCCAGTTTGCGCGCGGGTTCACCCTGCGCTTCACGCCCGTCCGGCCCAGCATCCCCGTCTATCTCGCCTCATTCCGGCCGGCCGGCCTCAAGATCGTGGCCGAGCACGGCGACGGCTGGCTCCCGATGATGATCCCGCTGGACCGCCTGGCCGAGCAGGTGCAGCGGGTCCGCACGATGACCGCCGAGGCCGGGCGTGACCCTGCCGCGCTGGTGGTCAAGTCGCCGGGCGCGGTCATCGTCACGCACGACGTGCCGGCCGCCCGGCGGGCGTACAAGCAGCACCTGGCGTACTACGTCGCCCGGATGGGGGTCTACTACTACACCCAGTTGGCCGAGATGGGGCGTGGCGCAGAGGTCGAAGCGATTCGGGCTGCCTGGGAGGCCGGCGGCTCGGCTGGCGGCGCGGCGGCCGTCTCCGACGATCTGCTCGCACAGTTCGCCGTCGTCGTCACGCCAGCGCAGCTGGGCGACGCCGTCGCACGGCTGACGCAGCAGCAGGCGGCCGGGGTCAACCTGCACCAGATCACCCTGAGCGGCGTCGCCGATGCGCGGGAGCAGCAGCGGATCCTGGAGCATCTCGTCGTCGGCGGATGACGAGCCGACAGCTCACAGGTGTCAGCAGTCAGCCGCTGACGCCTGACCGCTCGCGGCTTGCCTCGCAACTCCTGGACCGGTCGCTCGTTACCCGATCCGCAACCACCTGCGTATTGAGGAACGTCGCGCCTATCAGTATCATAGGCGCGGCTGCTGGCGTCAGCGCGGAGCCGGGCTGCGCGGGCCGTTTCCACCGCCGTTTGCGGCGGGGCCGTATCGAGTCTACCTCCCGGGGAGGAGCCGCATGAGTACTTCGAATCGTCGCCAGCGCCGGAGCACCCCTCCGCGCGCGTTTGGACCGCTTGTCGCGCTGTTGGCGATGGCGCTTGCCGTCTTCCTGACCGTCGAGCCGGCGCTCGCGGCGATGACCACGCCGTCGACAGGCACGACGGTGAATCAGGCCCCGCTGGGGACGCCTGGTAACCCGCTCAAGATGGCGTTCGTGCCATCCACCGACTCGCAGAAGGTGCTCGCGAGCGGCCAGCCGCTGGCCGACATGCTCTCGCAGCAGACCGGCCTCTCGTTCAGCGTCTCGGTCCCGACCTCGTACGCGGCGGTCATCGAGGCGATGGGCGCGAACAACGTGGACATCGGCTGGCTGGCCCCGTTCGCCTACGTGCTGGCGAAGGACAAGTTCAACAGCCGCGTGATCCTCGCCAGCGTGCGCGGCGGCAGCAAGACGTACACCGGCCAGATCATCGCGCACGTGGACAGCGAGATCAACAGCGTTGCCGACCTGCCAGGCAAGAAGTTCGCGTTTGTGGACCCAGGCTCAGCCTCGGGTTTCCTCTACCCGAACGCGCTCCTCGCCACCAACGGCATCGACTACAAGACCGCCTTCTCGGAGACGGTCTTCGCGGGCGGCCATGACAAGGTCGTGATCGCCGTCTACAACAAGCAGGTGGACGCCGGCGCGACCTTCGGGGACAGCGTCGAAGGCGTTCAGACCGATGCCCGCACCAACGTCGTCAGCACCCTTCCCGATGTGATGGAGAAGGTCAAGGTCATCGGCAAGACCCCGCCGATCCCGAACGACACCGTGTCGGTGCGCGCGGGCCTGCCGTACGAGCTGGTGCTCCAGGTGCAGGATGGCCTGCTGGCCGTCGCCGCCACGGAGGATGGCAAGAAGCTGCTGTCCGAGCTGTACCGCATCAACGGCCTGGCGCCGGCCGTGGACAGCGAGTACGACTCGGTCCGCAGCGCCGCCAGCGTGCTCGGCCTGAACCTCGAGCAGGAGCTCGCGCCGCGCTAGGTTGGCACACCGTACAATAGAAGCGCGCCCGTAACCGGCTGGGTTGCGGGCGCCTTTCTCTATCAACCGTCGGGGTTGTGCTGGGCGATTCGAGCAGCAGCGCGGGACGAGGCCGCCGATGTTACGTATCCAGAATCTCCGCAAGGTCTTTCCGAACGGCGTCGTCGCGATTGACGATCTCTCGCTGACGGTCCCCGATGGCGAGTTTCTCGTCATCATCGGCCTGAGCGGGTCCGGTAAGTCGACGTTGCTGCGCTGCATCAACCGCCTCGTCGAGCCGACGTCCGGCAAGATCTGGCTTGACGATGTCGAGCTGACCGCCCTGCCACCGAGCCAGCTGCGCGACGCGCGTAAGCGGATCGGCATGATCTTTCAGCAGTTCAACCTCGTGAAGCGGTCGAGCGTCATCACGAACGTGCTCTCCGGCCGGCTCGGCTCGGTCAGCCCGCTGCAGAGCATGTTCGGGCGATTCCCAGCGCAGGACTACGACCGGGCCTATGCCAACCTCGACCGCGTCGGCATCCCCGAGAAGGCGAACCAGCGGGCGGACACGCTCTCGGGCGGCCAGCAGCAGCGGGTCGCCATCGCGCGGGCGCTGATGCAAGAGCCGAAGCTGATGCTGGCCGACGAGCCGGTCGCCAGCCTGGACCCGGCCACGTCGCACTCGGTGATGAAGTACCTGGAGGAGATCAACCGCCAGGACGGTATCACCGTGATCTGCAACCTGCACTTTCTGAGCCTGGCCCGGCGCTACGCCACGCGCGTCCTCGCGCTGAAGGCCGGCCAGATCGTGTACGACGGCCTGCCGGCCGACATCGACGAGGTGCGCTTTCGCGAGATTTACGGCGAGGACGCCGTCGAGGTGGAGATTCACTGATGGCACAGACCGAGATCGCGCAATCCATCAGTCGGACGCCGGCCCCTTCGGCCTTCCGGAAGGCCGGCCCGGGCGGCTTCATCACCTCGTGGCGCAACTTCCTGTTCATCATCATCGCGGTGGCGGCGCTGGCGTACGGCTGGCGGGTGACCCAGGTGGACTTCGTCTCGCTGGTGGTGAACCTGCCGAAGTCGGAGCGGATCTTCACCGGGCTGATGCAGCCAGACGTCATCGCCCAGACCTACGAGATGCGGCAGGTGCAGGCTCCGCTCCAGGTCGGCGGCGTCGAGGCGGGGCGCGAGTCGCGGACCGAGATCCCGGGCGGCGGCTCGCTGGTGGTCTCGCCCTCGCCGATCCAGCCAAATCAGCCGTTGTCGATCACCGTCACCGGCGCCGCCCCGAACAGCGATCTCAACCTGATCCTGGTGGACTTCAACAACACGCCGCGCCCGATCCGCCGCAATGAGAAGACGGACGCCAGCGGCAACTACACGCTGTCGTTCCCGTTCCCGGCCTCGGTGGGGCTGGGGGCGTATCAGGTGCGCGCCGAGACGGCCACGGCAACCGGCAGCTACCGCCTGAGCGAGACGTTCGTGACGGCGCTCGACAAGATGATCGAGACGATCTTCCTGGCGCTGATGGGGACGTTCTTCGCGCTGGTGGTCAGCGTGCCGCTGAGCTTCCTGGGCGCGCGCAACCTGATGCAGGGCAGCCGCGTCGGCTGGACGATCTACTACCTTGTGCGGACGCTGTTCAACGTGCTCCGCTCCATCGAGACGCTGATCCTGGCCGTCATCATGGCCGTGGTGGTGGGCCTGGGGCCGTTCGCGGGTGTCATGGCCATTGTGATCCACTCGATCGGCGCGATGGGCAAGCTCTACTCGGAGTCCATCGAGAGCATCGATCCCGGCCCGATCGAGGCGATCACCGCCACGGGCGCGAACCGGCTGCAGGTGGTGCTGTTCGCGGTGCTGCCGCAGGTCGTGCCGCAGTTCCTGTCGTTCACCATGTACCGCTGGGACATCAACGTCCGGTTGTCCACGGTCATCGGGCTGGTGGGCGGCGGCGGCATCGGGTTTATCCTGATTCAGTACATCAACTTGCTGCAGTGGAATCAGGCGGCCACGGCGCTCTGGCTCATCGGCATCGTCGTGATCGTGATGGACTACGCCTCGGCGATCATCCGCGAGAAGCTGGTGTAGCTAGCGGCGGGGCTGCGGCGTCGGGATGGCCCAGGTGATGTCCCCGACGCTCGCCTGCATCAGGTCTACCCAGCGGGCGTTGTCGGGGTGCTTCAAGAACGCGCCCTCGCAGGTGTCGGCGGGCAGGGCGCGCAGCTCCGTCCAGCCCTGCGGTGAGATCGTTGCCCGAAGCTGGAACGCATCCTGGCCGGACGCCACCACGATGTCGCTGGCGACGTAGTCTACCAGCGGAAAGGTTGGTAGTCCTCGCCGCTCGCGCTGGAGGCTGACAGCCATCCAGCCAGCCACCACCTCGGCGTGCCGCTCGACGTAGGCGGCGCCCTGCCCCGTGAACAGGGCGCTGGTCGGATCGATGGTCACGCCCTGCCGACCCATGTACGTGGCGTACGCGGCGCGCACGGCGGCTTCGGTGTCGTTTGTCTGCGGGAAGCGCTCCGCGGCGTCGGTGCAGCGCGAGGCAAGCGGCACGGCGGTGGCTGTGGGCGACGGGGCCGGTACCGGGCTGGGCGGCGGGGCCGTGGGTGATGGCACCGGTGAAGGCAGGAGGGTCGAAGCTGCCGGCGCAACCGCCAGGTTGGACGACGGCGCGCGCTCGACGGCTGACGGCGATACCAGCGCCGAAGCCGGCGGCGCAGGCGGGCGCACGGGAATCAGCAGTGCGCCGCCGATGACCACCGAGACGACGGCCACGCCGCCGGCGGCAAGCAGCCAGCGCCCGGCTGACCTCGTTGCGGGAGATGCCCCCTTCTCTGCTGGCGGGAGCGGGGCCAGGGGTCCGGGGGAACCCACGGGCGCGAGCATCTCGGCCAGCGCTCGCAGCACCCGCGCCTCGGCCTCGGCGTCGCCGCGCTGCCGTGCGATGGCGGCCAGCCGGTCGTACGGCCGGCGGTCTGTCACGCCGTCGCGCACATTGCGCTCGTAAGCGTCGGCGGCCTCGTCCAGGAAGCCCCGCGCTTCGAGGATCAGCCCCAGCTCGGTGCGGGCACGCTGCTGCTCGGCCGCGCTCCCGTCGCGGAGCAGGGCCAGCCAGTGCTCGACGGTGGGGGCGTCGTCCACGTGCAGTGAACCTCAAAGGGAGCCGTCTCGGAACGTCGCCGCGGAGTGTACCGCGTGTTGAGCGCTGCCCGCCGAAGGGGTATCCTCGTGGCAGCGGCACACAGATTCTGTGCGCGTTGCACCAGCGAGGACGATGTGAGCAACCCCATCGGCACCGACGGCCGACCGCATTTTGCCGTCGGCTCGGCACTCTTCGGCGTCTTTGTCACCATCAACGAGGAGCAGATCAAGCTCGTCAGCGACCTTGGCTTTCCCGGCCTGGAGCTGTACGGCGAGTCGTACCAGGACTTCGCAGAGCGCAAGGACGATCTGAAGAAGATGCTGGCCGACTACGGCGTGACGCTGATCACCATCTCGAACCGAGGCTCGGTGAACGGCCGGCCCGTGGACTTCATCACGCCCGAGCTGCGCCAGGAGACCATCGACGATCACACGGCCTGGGTGCGCGACAACCACGGCACCTTTGGCTGCAAGCACTTCAAGATCAACATGGGGCGGCGCGGCCCGAACGGCACCAGCGACGACGACATGAAGGCGCTGGCGGACGGCCTCAATCAGCTCGGCAAGAACACCGCCGACCTGGGGGTCAAGCTCAGCCCGCATCCGCACATCTGGGGGCCGGTCGAGCGGCCGGAGGAGATCAACCGGCTGATGGAGCTGACCGACCCACGCTACGTCTCGCTGCTGCCGGACACTGCCCACCTCAACCTGGGCGGCGGCGATCCGCTGGCCTTGATGACGGAGCACTACGGCCGTGTCGACGCGATCCACTGGAAGGACACCAGGGCGAAGTACCGGGGCTTCACCGGCCCCACGCCGACCCGCGAGGAGCACCTGCAGGAGATCCTCTACAAGGATCTCGGGACCGGTGGGGTGGACATCCCCGGCATCTGGCAGATGCTGCTGGCGCGCGGCTACTCGGGCTGGATCACCCTGGATCTGGACCCGCCGCGCCCCAATGAGGGCGAAGGCTCCTACGCGGACAAGCTGCGGATCAACCACCGCTTCCTGCTGGAGCGGCTGCAGGTCGCGACGCTGTAGCGAGCCGTTTCAGAACGCGCAGGCGTCCGGGCCTGCGCTGTGCGTGCGAGTCCCTCTGTCGTCCTGAGCTTGCGAAGGACGACATGGAAGCTGGTACGCACTCCTGTACATCTGCCATCGGCTCCCCTGTCGGAACTGCCCGCCCATACGTGCGTGCGGGGGAGAGGGGCCGTGGTGAGGGCGTCCCAGCGACCGCAGTCAGCGCAGCAGCCTGATGCGGTGGGCCTCGCTGTCCGCGACGTACAGGCCGCCGCGCCCGTCCACGCAGATGCCGTGCGGCCGGTTCAGGCGGCAGGCCAGCGGATCAGGCTCCGGACCGTCGCCACGCTCGCCGTCGCCCAGGACCGTCGTGATGATGCCCGTCGCGAGGTCGATGGCGCGGATCGCGTGGTTCTCGGTGTCCGAGATGTAGAGGATGCCGCGTGGATCGAGCGCCAGGCCCTTCGGGCCGGCCAGCGTGGCTGCTGTGGCTGGCCCGCCGTCGCCCGTGTACCCCTGCTCGCCCGTGCCGGCCAGGTGCTCGATGCGGTTGGCACGAGGGTCCAGACGGTAGACGGTGTTGCCCTCACGCAGGGCCAGGTAGAGAGCGCTGTCCGGCCCGACGACGATGGTGCGCGGACCATCGAGCGGCGTGCCGGTCATGCGCGCGCCGTCGGCGGTCCGTCTCCGGAGTCCGTTGCCCGCGAAGGTCGTGATGATCCCGGTCGGGTGATCGACGCGGCGGACCCGGTGATTGCCGATGTCGCAGATCAACAGGTCGCCGTTCGGCGCAAACGCGATGCTGTGCGGCTGGTTTAGTTGCGCCCAGATGGCCGGTGCGCCGTCTCCGCCGAAGCCAGCTTCGCCGGTGCCGGCGACGCGCGAGATCAGGCCGGTCCCGAGGTCGATCATCCGGACAGCGTGGCTGTCGCGCTCGACGACGAGCAGCCTGCCCGCGTCGTCAAACGCGATCTCGTGGGGCATGTTCAGCGACGCGTCCAGCGCGGGGCCGCCGTCCCCGCCTGAGCCGCGCTGACCGTTGCCGGCGACGTCCGTCACACTGCCGCTCTGGAGATCCAGCCGGCGAACCTTCTGGTTGCCGACTTCGCAGAAGTACAGCGCGCCGTCTGGCCCGATGGCGAGCCCGTACGGGTCGTTGACGCCGGTTGCAGCGTCGCCGGGCGTGCCGTCTCCCAGGACGGTGGTGACCGTGGTCATCGGTCTGCCCTCGCTTTCGTCTTCGCGCCGGGCGTGGAGCCGGCAGCGATGAATGGTATCGCCTGGTTGTGGCGTGCGTGCCCTGGAGGCTTGCACAGCCTACAGTTTGGCGGTCTGCTCGTAGACGCCACGCCAGCCGGCTGGGATCGGCTCACGGGCCGGCGACTCGGCGCGCGCGGCCATCTCGACGGCGGCGCCGTCCCCTGGCGACCGCTCGGCAGCGGCCCCGAAACTACCGGCTGCCTCGGCGAACCCCCGTCTATCCCGCCGTCCACGATCCTGCTCACGCCAGGCTGGGCGACGGTCGCAATGGTACCCGCTGACTGGCCGACCGTGCCGTTTTCTCGCGGTCGCGTGGCGATCCTTCGCATCTGCCGCGCCCCGCGAGGCGGCCACGACAGGCCGCCGTGTCGACCGTATCGTGGCGGCAGCAGAGGATGCTATGCTTCTGGACGCTGGTCCCCCCGAAACGGTTCGGCTACCATCCTCGGGAAGCTCAAAGGGGAGGGGGACGCGGAGTCTCGGCAACGTCCGCGTCCCGGTCAATGGGGTCCATCGCTCGGTGGCCTGCGCTCGAAGCGCTCCACGATCCGCACTTCAGAAAGCTGTGGCTGGCGGGCCTCTGCGTCAACGTCGGACGGTGGCTCGACTTTCTGGTGCTCGGCTGGCTCGCGTTTGAGCTGACGAACTCGCCGTTCATGGTCGGGTTGGCGGCGTTCTGCCGCTTCGCGCCGATGGTCGTGCTGGGGCTGTTCGCCGGCCTGCTGATCGACCGGCTGCCGCGCGGGCGGGTGCTGCTCGCCGTGCAGGTGTCGAACGTGATCGTGTCGTGCTTGCTGGCGCTGCTGTTTGCGACCGGCCACGGCGATCTCTGGCTGCTGATCGGCCTCGAAACGATCATGGGGATCGCCTGGTCCGTGGATTTCCCCTCGCGGCGGACGGTGCTGTTCACCCTGGTGGGACCGAAGCGCGTCACCAACGCCGTGTCCCTGGAAAGCGTCTCGATGCAGGGCACCAAGATCGTCGGGCCGGTCCTGGGCGGCGTGTTGCTCGGCGGGTTCGGGCCGGTCTGGTGCTACGTGACGCTGGCCGCCCTCTACGTGATGGCGCTCTCGCTCACGTTCTCGCTGACTCGCACCGCGAAGCTGCCGGCGGCCCGCCCGACCGGCGAGTCGATGCTGGCCGGGCTGGTCATGGGCTTTCAGGAGGCCCGCTGGCAGCCGGCGATTTTCGGCGTGCTGATCCTGACGGTGGTGATGAACGGCCTGGTCTTCCCGTACCAGCAGCTGATGCCGGTCTTCGCGCGGGACGTGCTGAACGTCGGGCCAGAGCTGCTCGGGGTGCTGGTGGCGGCCGGCGGCGTCGGCACGCTGGCCGGCGCGTTGTGGACGGCCGGCCGCCGCGACTTCATGGCGCACCGGCAGTTGTTCGCCGGGGGCTGTCTGCTCGGCGGCATCATGGTGGTGGTGCAGTCGTTCACGCCGGACCTGTGGATCGCCCTGCCGATCCAGGTCGCCATCGGGCTGGCGGATGCCGGCTTCGGCACCATGCAGAGCACCATTGTGCTGCTGGCGTCCCACGAGCGGGCGCGCGGCCGGGTGCTCGGCATCCTCTCCGTCTGCATCGGCACGAACCCGTTCGGAGCGCTCGCCGTCGGGTACATCGCCACGTATGTGGGTGCGCCAACAGCGTTCGGCGCGGCGGCGGCGCTGGCGCTGATCCTGATGGCCCCGCTGGCTGCGCGGCTGTTCGCCGAAGGCTCTGCGCCGCTGCGGGTGGTGCGCGAGGAGCGGCTGGCCTGACGCGGTCGCGCCGGGCGCGCGGCCTGCCCGGCCCCCATCCGCCTGCCTGAGCGTTCCCCCTCTTGGAGGCCGTCTCGGACGGCGTGGCCGAAGCGAGGCGTGCGCTCCTCAGACGGCGATGCGCTGCCGTGACGAAAATCCAGCGCCTGCTTGACAGGTGGTTGGTACACTTGTCGCCAGGAATCGACCATTGATGGCGTTTGCCCCCCGCGTTCTGGCGCTCCTTTTCGCCCTCGTGATCCTGGCCGGCCAGCCCGCCGTCGTGAGCGCCGCCGAGCGCGCACAGCAGGAGCGGCGGGCCGGTCCCCTTGTGATGCGCTGGGTCGGCGCGGACGACGCCGCGGGGCAGGCCGAGTTCGCCTGGTACGCCACGGCAGTCGAAGAGGCGTACGCCGACGTGCTGGGGGTGTTCGGCAGCGCCATCCGCTCCAGCGGGACGGCGTTCCGCACGGAGGTGGTTGTCACGCTCTACGGCGACGACGCAGCCTACGCCCGCGCCAACCCGATCGCCGCCCGCGAGGATGGCGTGCTGGGCCACGCGCAGCCTCAGGCGGGGACCATTGGGATCGCGGTGGCGCGTCTGCGGGACAAGGGCGAGGGGTTCCGCCGCGACGCCGTCCGCCACGAGCTGACGCACATCGTGCTGGGCGACCTTTCGAAGCAGCGCCTGCCCATCGGGTTTCAGGAGGGCATCGCGCAGTACCTGGAGCGGGATCTCGAGCAGCGGCAACGGTTCGCACGGACGGTGCAGCAGGCCCGCGACGCCGGCCGCCTCCTCAACTTCACGAACCTGAACCAGCAGCGACCGTTCCTCTCCGCTGCTGGCGTGGCCTATCCGCAGAGCTACTCGGTCGTGGTCTTCCTGGCCGAGCGTTACGGCTTCGGGAAGCTCATCCAGCTGGTGCTGGCGACCCGCGAGGCTCGGACGCTCGACGCGGCGATGAAGGCAACATTCGAACGGAGCGTGCCGGAGCTGGAGGCCGAATGGCAGGCGTTCCTGCCGGGCTTCGTGGAGGGCGGCTGGCAGCGCAACGACCTTGACCTGTTCGATCTTGCCGCGCCGCGCCAGTTGATGGTGGCCGGCAAGTACGCCGAGGCCCGTGACCTGTACGACCGCGCCTCGGCGATGCTGGAGAGCATCGGGCAGCCCGAGCGGCTGGCGCAGGCGCAGGCTGAGCGGCAGCGGGCGGTCCTGGCCCTCGAGGCGACAGACTTCAGCACGCGCGGGATGGCCGCGCTCACCGACCACAGCTACGAGACGGCGGCCGACCTGTTGGCACAGGCCGAGGAGCGTTGGCGCGCCACTGGCGATCTCCGTCGGGCCGAGTTGACGTTCATGGCACTGATTCAGGCCCGCGATGGGCAGAACGCACTGGTGCAGCTCGACGCAGCGCGGCAGAACCTGGCCGGCTGGCGCTTCCAGGAAGCTGACGACCTCGCGTACACGGCCGGGCACGTGCTGGCCGAGCTTGGCGATGCGGCCGGTACTGACGCCGCCAGCGCGATCATGCGCGACGCACAGCGGCTGCGGACGAACCTCGGTATCGCGGCCGCCGGTGGTGGTGCAGCCTGTGTGGTGCTGCTGGCCGTCGCCTGGGCCGTGGCGCAGCGCCGCCAGCCGAAGCCCGCGCCCGTGCGGCCGGGCGTGGCCACCATGGAACAGGACTGGTCCCTATGAACGAGCAGCGGTGTGCAGGCGCCACAGGTAGGAGGCGACTCGGATGAGCGTCGCGCAGGCTCCCGGCAGCGATCCTCGCGCGGCCTTCCTCTTGGAGATCGGCGCGGTCCGGCAGCGGCTCTGGCTCGAACGGGCTGGCGTCCTGGTGACGCGCGGCCTGATGCTCGGCTTTCTGCTGACGCTCATCCTGGCAGCCGGTGGCTGGTTCCTGAAGTTCACGGTGCCGCCGCTCTGGTACGCCGTGCCGTTGCTGGTCCCGATGCTGCTCGGCGGCCTGATCTCGTTGCTCTACTACCCTTCCGTGACGACGGCTGCGCTGATCATCGACCGGCGGCTGGAGCTGGCCGAGCAACTGGCGACGGCCGCCGAGCTGATAACCGAAGGCTCGGATGAGCCGGTTGCCTGGGCTCAGGTTGAGACGGCGGCCGAGGCGGCAGCCTGGGCGCAGGAGAACTGGCGGGGCGGGCCGCGCCTGGGCCGCGACCTCGCGCTGACGGCCGTGCTCGGGTTCCTGGCGGCAGCGGCGCTGCTCCTGACGGGGCCGGATGGCCGTTCGTTGATCCCCCGCCAGTTGACGCCGCAGCAGGAGGAGGTCGCTCAGGTGCAGCCCAGCTCGCAGACCGGCGCCAAGCCGACGCAGCCGCCGGCCGCCCAGCCGTCGCCGCAGGCGCAGCCACAGGGCCGCACCGGCGGCGTGCAGCGGGCCGTGCAGGAGATCAAGCGCTCACGCGAGGGCGGCGGGCTTGACGCCAGCGAGGCTTCCCGGCGGCTGGGACAGGCCGAGGCTGAGCTGAGCCGCCTGACGGGCCAGTCCAACACGGACCAGCAGTCATTGGGGCGGCTGGCGCAGGCGCTCGACCAGATCGCGGCGGGCCACCAGGCGGCCGAGGCGCTGCGACGCGGTGACTACGAGCAGGCGGCGCGTTCCATCGCCGAGCTTGGGGCGGAGTCGGATCAGCTGTCGCAGGAGGCGAAGAGCCAGCTCGCGCAGGCGTTGCGGCAGGCCGCGAACGACTCCGCTGCCTCGCCGGAGCTGTCGCAGGCCGAGCGCAAGGCGGCCGACGCGCTCACCGGCCGCGACTACGAGCAGGCCGCCCGCGCCATGTCCGACCTCGCCGATCAGGTCACCACGCGCGGCCGGAACGTGATCCCCCAGGCCGAGCAGAACCGCGCCTGGGACGCCGTGAACCAGGAGCGGCGCGCGCAGGGCCAGCCTGACAGCCCGGGCAGCGCTCGCAACCAGCAGCAGGGGCAGCAGGGGCGTGGCCAGCAAGGACAGCAGGGCCAGCAGCAGAACCAGGGGCAGCAAGGGCAGAACGGCCAGTCGCAGCAGCCGCAGAACGGCCAGGGGATCGGCACGGCGCCATCCACGGGCGGCCCGCCCGGCGAGCAGCAGGCCGATGGCGAGCCGGCTCCACGCCTGGAGGCCCAGGGAAAGCCCGTTGAGGTGGACCTGAAGCCGAACGAGAAGCCGGGGGCACGGCCTGGGGATGCCGACCAGCCCGACGACAAGCCGCGTGACGACGCCGGCGCGATCCGGTCGTCGTCGAGCGCGGCCCCGGGCCAGGTCACGTCGTCTGCGCCGCCCGAGATGAACTTCGTGCCGAGCGGTCGGCGCGATATCGTGCGGGAATACTTCCAGGGGCCGGGCGAGGCCCGTCCGCAACCGTAGTACCGTGATAATGACGGCGACCTCGGCATCGCCCCTTCGGACGGCGCGGCGCGCACGGCCCACGTGCGTGTCCTCGTCGCTGTACCGATGCGTGGCGTGGGGACGGGGTCGTCTGGGGCCGCGAACAGGAGCACCCGTTGGCAGCTGAACGAGGAGGGGCGGTGAGCGAAGCGCCGCGCGAGGTCGCAGACCTACGAGAGACGGCCCGCCTGATCGAGAGCGAGGTTGGCCGGGTGATCGTCGGCCAGGAGACGGTCGTGCGGGGGGTCGTGATCGCCCTGCTGGCCGGCGGGCACGTGCTGCTCGAAGGCGTGCCCGGCCTGGGCAAAACGATGCTGGTGCGGACCCTGGCAGATGTCTTGCACCTGCAGTACAGCCGCATCCAGTTCACGCCCGACCTGATGCCGGCCGACGTCTCCGGCACCAACGTGCTGCTGGAGGATGCGCACGGGCGGCGTGAGTTCACGTTCCAGCCTGGGCCGATCTTCGCCAACCTCGTGCTGGCCGACGAGATCAACCGGGCCACGCCCAAGACCCAGGCGGCGCTGCTGGAAGCGATGCAGGAGCAGACCGTCACCGTCGCCACGACGATTCACAAGCTGCCGCGCCCGTTCTTCGT
Organism: Chloroflexota bacterium; assembly: GCA_020850535.1. Classification (NCBI taxonomy): domain Bacteria; kingdom Bacillati; phylum Chloroflexota; species Chloroflexota bacterium. The sequence goes on along the minus strand of JADZEM010000094.1, from coordinate 10,878 downwards.
GCTGGCAACGCAGAACCCCATCGAGATGGAGGGCACCTATCCCCTGCCCGAGGCCGAGCTTGACCGCTTCTTCTTCAAGCTGAACGTTGGCTATCCGACCCGCGAGCAGATGAACGAGATCGTGCGGCGGACGACCTCCAGCGGCAGCGAGCCGGTCCGGCGCGTAGCTGACGGGCGCACCCTCCAGTCGATGCAGGCGCTTGGGCGGCAGGTGCCGATCGCCAGCCACGTCACGGATTACGCCGTGCGGATCGTCCTGGCGACGCACCCCGGCGGGGAGGGCGCACCCGACGTGACCAACCGGTACGTGCGGTACGGGGCCAGCCCGCGCGCCGCCCAGGCCATCGTGCTGGCGGCGAAGATCCTGGCGCTCTTGAACGGTCGGCTGAACGTCTCCTTCGAGGACGTGCGGCGGGTGGCGGCTCCAGCATTGCGCCATCGCGTGCTGGTCAACTTCGAGGCCGAGTCGAAGTCCGTCACGGCCGACACGGTCATCCGCCAGATCCTCCAGTCCGTCCAGGAGAACGGGTAGCGATGGCCTGGCCGCGCTGGCTCGGCGGGCGTGGCGGGGGCGGGGCGCCGCCGGCGCGGCCGGCCGCGCCGGACGCCCCGCTCATCGACGAGTTGCTGCTGCACCGGCTCGAGCGTCTCTCGCTGGCGCCGCGCCGGCCCGTCGCGGGGGGGCTGGGCGGCGAGCACCGCTCCAGCGCGCGGGCCTCGTCTACGGACTTCGCGGACTACCGCCAGTATGTGCCCGGCGACGACTTCCGACGGATCGACTGGAACGCCTACGGGCGCTCGGGCACGCTGTACGTGAAGCTGACCGAGGCCCGCGAGCAGTTGCCCGTCCACATCCTGCTGGACGCCAGCCAGTCGATGGCCTGGGGCACGCCTGGCAAGCTGCGGTACGCCAGCCAGCTTGCGGCGGCGCTCGGGTACGTCTCGTTGGCCCGCTACGACCGTCTGACCGTCACGGCGCTCGGGGAGACGCCCCACCAACTGCGGGACGTGCGCGGGCGTGGGCGGCTGCCGACCGTCCTCAGCTTCCTGTCCGGCCTGCGGCCCGGTGGCCGGCTCGATCTGAACGGGGCGCTGACGAGCTACCGGGTGAACCGGCGGGCCGGCGGCATGGCGATCCTGATCTCGGACCTGCTCTCGCCAGAGGGCTTCGAGGATGGCCTGGATCACCTGCTGTCGGCCGGGCTGGATGTCATTGTGCTGCAGGTGCTCAGCCCTCAGGAGCTGAGTCCTGCCGAGGGCGGCGACGTCGAGCTGATCGACGCGGAGACCGGCGAGATCGTCGAGGTGAGCCTGACGGCGCGGATGATCGGGATCTACCGCGAGCGGCTCGACCGCTGGTGCGCCGATGCCGAGGCTGCCTGCACTCGGCGGGGCGTGACGTACTTCCAGGTGCGGACGGATACGCCGCTCGAAGACCTGTTCCTGGATCAGCTGCGGCGCGTCGGCATCCTGCGCTGAACGGCGGACGCCGTCGTCAACCGGAGGACGTCCCTCCTGCAGCGGGTCAGGCGGGCGTGGCTCCGGACCGCCTGTCGCCCATCACCAGCACCACCGCCGCCCGCAGCTCGGCCAGCGTGACCGGCTTTCCGATCACCAGATCGACGCCTGTCGGCCGCTCCCCGACCTCGTTCATCAGGTCGCCGAGCCCCGTCAGCATGATGACGGGCGGACTCTGGCCCTGCTGCTCCAGGGTGGCAGCGAGCTGGTCGCCGCCCATCTCGGGCATCGCGCGGTCCGTGATGACGAGATCGAACGCCCCCGGCCGGTACTGCTTCAGGGCTTCCTCGCCGTTCGCGACGGCCTGGATGGCGTGGCCGTCCACGCGCAGGTAGCTGGTCAGTATCTGCCGGAGCGACGGCTCGTCCTCGGCGAGGAGGACGCGCAGTCCGCGCGCACGTGGCCGCTCGGGCGGTGGCGGCGCCGCGGCGATCTCCAGCGAGGCCGCAAGCGGGTGGAAGCGCATCGTGAAGATGGTGCCCTGGCCCGGCTCGCTGGCAACGATGATCTCGCCGCGATGTTGTTGGACGATGCCCTGGACCATCGGCAGGCCCAGGCCGGTGCCCCGGTCGCCTTTGGTCGTGTAGAACGGATCGAAGATGCGCTCGCGGATGTCGGTGGTCATGCCGGTGCCGGTGTCGGCTACCTCGACGGCCACCATATCCTCATCCACGCGGGTGCGCAGCGTGAGTGTGCCGCCCTCTGGCATGGCGTCTACCGCGTTGATGATCAGGTTCGCCAGGGCCTCGCGCAGCTCGCTGGCCCGACCGCCGATGGTGGGGACGGTCCCCAGCTCCGAGGTGACGCGGATCGTCCGGCCGCTCGCCTGGGCCTGTGCTCGCCAACGGGGCTGCGACAGCGAGATGGCCTGCGCCACGATGTCGTTGATGTGTACGGGCGGCAGGTCCAGCGTGGCAGTGCTGGGGCGTGAGAACTCGCGGAGGCGCGCCACGACGGCGGTGGCGTCCTGCGCGGCTGCATGGATGCTCTGGAGTTGGGTGCGCCGCCGGGTGGGGTCCGCGGCGATGGCCTCGTCGGAGAGCAGCAGCTCGGTGAAGCCGACGATCATCGAGAGGGCATTGTTGAAGTCGTGAGCGATGCCGCTGGCGAGCTGGCCGAGCGCCTTCAGCCGCTCCTGGCGCAGCATCACCTCCTGGGTGTGCTGGACGTCCGAGAGGGCCTGTTCGAGCCGCTCGCGTGTTTCACGCTCGCGGCTTTGCAGCTCGGCGAACGGCGTCATGTCCTGAAACATCAGGATGAGCAGTGGCTGGCCGTCAGCCGTGGTCGGGGTGATGCTGACGGCGACCGGCAGGTCACGACCGTCCGCGCGCCGGGCGTCCAGCGGGTTGGACTCGCCGAGCCGCCAGCCGGCGCAGGTGCTCGTGGGCGGCGTGGGCGGCTGCTGCGAGGACGGTGGGGTCAACGAGATCGGGGCGAGCCGCGTGACCGGCTGGCCGGCGACGCGGCTGGTGATGTGGCCGAAGAACCGTTCGGCGGCCGGGTTGAGGGAGACGATTCGCCCGTCCGCATCGACGGTGGCCACCGGGTCAGGCACGTGGGTGAAGAGGTGGGCCAGCAGACGCCGCTCGACCGCGCCACGTGCGGGGCCAGCGCTCATCTGCAGGCTGGGCGTGGTGGGGAACGCTCGACGCTCAGCGTCTCGGGCCGCCTCGTCGGCGAGCGCCGGGGTGGGGAACGCAGATGGCGCGGCTTTTGCTGGCGCGTGCTGGCTTTCCTGGACACGCCCAGTCGCAAGGCGTGCCAGCAGCGCACGAACGCGCCTGCTGAAAGTGCCGTTCATCGTGGTGACTCATTCCCCGATCGGGCACGCATTCAGGTAGGTGATGCGCTCCCGCCGTCTCCCCGCCGCGACGAGCCCGGGCTGGGATCGTCACCCCGACATGATGACGCACGTGTCCCCCTGTTCACCAGTGCGATGCCGTGAGCCGTCAGGTGTCAGGTGTCAGCGGGCAGCAGACAGCGGGCAGCGGGCAGCGGACGGCGGACGGCGGGCAGCGGACGGCGGACGGCGGACGGCGAGCGGCGGGCAGCGGACGGCGAGCGGCGGGCAGCGGACGGCGGGCAGCGGGCAGCGGACGGCGGGCAGCGGGCAGCGGGCAGCGGACGGCGGGCAGCGGGCAGCGGGCAGCGGGCAGCGGGCAGCGGGCAGCGGGCAGCGGGCAGCGGACGGCGGGCAGCGGACAGTATGTCATCCTGAACGAGCGAGCTTGCGAGCGACGTGAAGGATCTCCCAACCTTGACGGTCAGCGGGTGAGGTCCTTCGCTACGCTCAGGATGACAACTGGAACTCGCGCTCTTGCACCGACATACTCGCACGGCTGACGGCTGACGGCTGACGGCTGACGGCTGACGGCTGACGGCTGACGGCTGACGGCTGACGGCTGACGGCTGTCAGCGGCGGTGGGCCTGGATGCGGCCCTGCGAGAGCGTATCGGAGATCTGGAAGACGATCCGCCCACGGCTGTCGCGGATGGTGATTGACACCTGATCCCGCCTGCCGGACTCGCCGCCGTCCACCACGGTCCAGGTGGCCGTAGCAGCGGAGCCGTCCGCCAGCCGACCAGTGCCGGCCCCGGTGTGGGTGTCGAACCCGACACGGCGCCCGGTGTTGGCGACGGATGGGTTGTCTGTGCAGGTTGCGCCTGTCAGGTTGGTCAGGTGGAAGCGGCCCCACCCGCCTCGGCGCTCGTCAGGGTCGTTGTCGCGGCGACGGCGCTCGCGACGGTCACGGCCCCAGTTGTAGGCGTCTCGGTCGTCCCAGTCGCGATCATTCCAGTCGCCATCGTCCCAGTCCTGGACGTTCCAGTTGCGTCCACTCCAGTCGCGGTCGTCCCACTCCCACTCTGGGCGCCGGTCGTTGCGGTCGCGGGGGTCGCGGGTGCTGGTCGCCTGCCAGATCAACTCGAGCCGCTTGGGCTTCCGGTTGACATCGCAGGAGAGCGCCAGGGCAATCGAGGCCGACTGCTGATCCTCGCGCAGGACGCCGCCACCGGAGATCCAGCCGTCCGCGCCCGAGGTCGCAGGGGTAGGCGTCAGAGTGGCAGTCGGTGTGCGCGTGGGCGTTGTCGCCATAGTGGCTGTGGCCGTGAAGGTGGGAGCCGGCGTGCGGGTCGGGCTGGCGGTAGCCGTCATGGTGGCCGTGACCGAGGGCAGCGGGGTGCGCGTGGCGCTGGCGGTCGCGGTGGGTGGCTGCGGAGCATGGGTGGCCGTGGCCGTCGCGGTGGGCGGCACGGGCGTCGCGGTGGGCGGCACGGGCGTCGCGGTGGGCGGTACCGGTGTCTGAGTCATGGTCTGCGTGGCCGTGGGCGGCACCGGGGTGTGCGTCTTGGTCGCGGTGGGCGTAGCGGTCATGGTCGGGTCGGTCTCGACTACGAAGCCGATGGTCGGGGTTGGCGTCACGGTAAAGGTCGCTGTCGGAACGGGCGACGGCGTGAGCGTGACCGTCATGGTGGCTGTGGCCGTCGCGGTGGAAGTCGGCGTGAAGGTCGGCGTTGCCGTCGGGACTGGGGTCTCGGTGGCCGTGGCCGTCGCCGTGTTGGTGAGCGTGGCTGTGGCCGTCGCCGTGTTGGTGAGCGTGGCTGTGGCCGTAGGAACGGGGGTCTCCGTTGGCGTGCTGGTAGCCGTATTTGTCGCCGTGGCCGTAGCCGTGGGCGTCTCGGTTGGGGTGTTTGTTGGCGTATTGGTCGCCGTGGCGGTCGGTGTGAGCGTCGGGGTCTCTGTGGGCGTATTGGTCGGTGTATTCGTGGCGGTCGGTGTGAGCGTCGGGGTCTCCGTGGGCGTATTGGTCGGTGTATTCGTGGCTGTAGGTGTCAGTGTCGGGGTCTCAGTCGGGGTGTTGGTCGCCGTGGCCGTCGCTGTCGGGGTCTCAGTCGGGGTGTTGGTCGCCGTGGCCGTGGGCGTCAGCGTCGGCGTGTCGGTGGGCGTGGGCGTCGCGGTGGACGTCGCGGTTGCCGTCTCGGTCGGCGTCGCCGTCGGGGTCTCGGTGGGGGTTGCGGTGGGCGGCAGCGTTGGCGTCGTCGTGGCCGTCATCGTCATCGTGGGCGTCGGCGTGGACCACTTCTCAATGGTCACGGGCTGCACGAGCAGGTTGTTCTTCTCGCTCTGCTCGAAGCGCTCGCCCCAGATGTCGGCAATCGCCAGCAGGTACCAGGTGCCGGCCGCCACGTCGGGCACGGTCACGGTGAAGGTGCGGGTGTACGATGCGCCAGGCTCGAAGCTCTCGCCGGAGTACGCCCGCGAGGCGATCACGGTGTCGTTGCCGCTGAAGGTCTGGTCGGATGAGAGGACGAGGGCGTCGGTCCAGACGGGCGCCGAGGGCCGGTCGCCGATGTTCTGCACGGTGAACCCGAGCGACACTTCGGAGCCGGTCAGCAGCGGACCGCCGGGCGTCTGGATGCTGGCGGTGGTCAGGTCGGGGTTGGGAAGTGGGGGATAGTCCACGCTGACCGGGATCGCCAGCGAGTTGTTGGCGAACGACGCCTCGGTCAGATCGGCTGTCAAGTTGGATTTCAGGACCAGATACCAGTCACCAGGGGGCGCACTGGGGACGGTGAAGGTGACGCTGTTGGAGTACGACGCGCCAGGGGCCAGCACGCCGGGGCCGTCCGCGCCACCCAGGTAGCGGTCGCTGGCGATGGCGTTGGGGGTGTTGGCGAGGTAGAGGGCGTCGTTCCAGGCGCCGGACAGCGGGGCGCTGCCGACGTTGGTGACGGTGAAGGTGGCGGTGTAGGTCAGGCCGAGGAGCAGCTGCCCCTTCGGCATCGGGACGGACAGGCTGTCCGGCCGCAGGTCTGGCAGGCTCTGGGCCATGGCCACACGCGGCTGCAGCCCGAGCAGCCCGTCGAGTACGGCTCCGGTCGGGCCGCCAAGGCCCACAGCCACGACGACGAACGCCGTGAGCAATCTCGCAAGCGTAGGACTGACCCGCACGAGAGGATTCCGCCCCTGTCACCGAGTGGTCGCCGATGCGTCTGTCCCGCGCAGACGTATCGCGCACCCACGTTGATGATCGGCAGAATGGGGGAGAACGACATGCCCATCCTGACTATTCCGTCGCCGCAACAGCGCAACGGACTAGTCAGTGTGTGGTGCATCACCTGGGCAGACGGCGCGGTCTCTCGCGCTACCGCGAGGTGTCTGAAGTTCCGTCGCCTGTGCGCAATAGATGGCCTTCGGAGGCCCCGTTTGCGCGCAGGCGCGGACTGCTGCTCGGGCTGCTACTCGGCGCGCGGCTCTTCCCAGGGGTTCTTCCAGAACCGGACGCCGTCCCCCACCTCGCCCCACTCCGCGGCTGGCCGTTGTTCGAGCGCCTTGCCGAAGTCCAGCCCCGGCGGCGGGCGCAGGTTCGCGCCGAGCGTCTGGTCGAAGTGGGAGGCGATCTCGTCGGGCGTCAGGCGGCGGTCGGCCTCGATGCGCCGCATCGGCGTGGGCTGGGCCAGCAGCGTGTAGCCGTAGCCGAACGAGTGGAACGCCTGCCCGTTGACGTGCGCCGCCTGCTCCGAGGCGAGGTAGACCACCAGCGGCGCGACGTTGTCAGGGTCGCGGGCGGTCCCCTTCGCCGCCTCGCTGGGCCAGACGCCAGTCCGCTCGAACTCCTCGCGGGCGCGCGGGGTCGAGTCGATCATGCGGGTCGCGCCGCTCGGCAGGATCGCGTTGCAGGTCACGCCGTAGCGGCCCATCGCGTTGGCGGTCGACCACGTCAGCCCGAGGATGCCCGCCTTCGCCGCGCCGTAGTTTGGCTGCCCGGCCGACCCGAGCGCCGAGACGGACGACATGCTGATGACCCGGCCGTACTTCTGCTCGCGGAAGCGGACGGAGGCCGCCTGCGTGCAGTTGAACATGCCCTTGAGGTGGACGGCGATCACGGCGTCCCACTCGGCTTCGGTCATGTTGAAGAGCATGCGGTCGCGCAGGATGCCGGCCACGTTGACGAGGATGTCGATGCGGCCGAAGGCGTCCACAGCCTGGTCGATCATCGCGTGGGCCTGGTCCCAGTCCGTGACCGAGCCGTAGTTGGCGACCGCCGCGCCGCCGTGGGTCAGGATCTCGTCCACCACCTGATCGGCCGGCATCTTCTCCTCGCCCTCGCCGCTCAGGCTGACGCCGAGGTCGTTGACGACGACGCGCGCGCCGGCGGCGGCCAGCGCCATCGCGATGCCCCGCCCGATGCCCCGTCCCGAGCCAGTCACTACGGCCACCCTGCCGTCGAGCATTCCCATGCCAATCCTCCCGGGCTGTCTCGCAGTCGATTGCATTCCGTTTGCGGCAGGGTAGCACGACACGGGGTGAGCAGGCGGCGTCAGCCGGTCGGCCGCCGTGTCAACTTCCGGCCGGCTCGCGGCGCATGCCCCAGACGGTCATCCCGAGCGCCGGCACGTCGATCTGCCCGCCGACCTTGAAGCCGTGGCGCTCGTAGAAGGGGATAGTGCGCTCGTTCGAGGTCTCCAGGTAGGCGGGGTACCCTTCCTCGTCCACCATCTCCAGGGAGGCTGCAAGCACCTCGCCGCCGACGCCCTGCCCGTGCATGTACGCCTCCACGCCGATCAGCGCGAGATACCAGTGCGGGTCCGGGGCCACCTGCTTGTGCAGCGCGGAGGTGGCGCGGCCAAGCTCCTGGAGGCGCTCCCAGGCTTCCGGTCCGAGCACCGTGAGGCCGTCCGCCAGCCCCGTGTCGGCGGCCTGCTCGTCGTCCGGCGCGACGTTCTCGGGCGCCCACCAGACGGCCGCCGCCTGGACTGTGCCATCCTCCTCGACGGCGGCGATCACGTCGCCGTAGGCCAGCCCGTAGACGAGGTGCGACTCGAAAAACCAGCGGCAGGCGTCCTCGCGGATGTCGGGATCTGGCGCGATGATCTCCAGCAGCGTGGTTCCCTCGAAGGCCCGCGCCAGCATCTCGGCCGCCGAGACGATCTCGTCCGGCTCAAGCTCGCGGACCTCCATCTCGAACTCTTCTTCTTCTTCCTCGTCGTCGTCAGGGGCGGGCACGGGAACGTCAGTCGGCATGATGAGAAGCTCACCCCTCGCCCCCTTCCCCTCTTCCGCACGCGGCAGAGGAGGCGTTGGAGCGGCGCTGTCGGTTGTGTACGATGGCGCTCGGCCGGGAGCCGGGCGATGCCGCTTATGATGGGGCAAGCGCGCGCAGGGCTGCCTCAACCTGGGCGGCGGCCTCGGTGTTGCTCAGGCCAGCGCCGACACGCACCGGCTGCCCGGCGACGATCCGCAGCGGTCCCATTCTCGGGATGGTCCGGCCTTTCGGGAGGATGCGGTACGGGCCGTCCAGGTAGACTGGCACGACCGGCACGCCAAGCTCGCGAGCCAGCAGCCCGATGCCTGGCTTGAACGGGGCGATCTCGCCGGTGGTCGAGCGGGTGCCCTCGGGGAAGACCAGCAGGCTGTAGCCGCTGTCCGCAAGGTCGCCGCAGTGCGCGAGGCTCGCCGCGACCGGGCCGGTCCGGTGAAACGGGAACGCCCCGAGCGCCAGCGACGCGACGAACGCCGTCCGCCGATCCGCGAAGAAGTAGTCGGCGGCAGCGGCTACGGCCGTCCGACGCCTTCTCGCCTCGGGGAGCGCGGCCAGGACCGAGAGGCTGTCCAGGTGGCTGGTGTGGTTGGCGATCAGCAGGGCCGGGCCGCGCAGGCGCTCCAGGTGCTCACGACCCTCGACGGTCAGCGGCCGGCCGAGCAGCCGCAGGAGTGGGAGGAGGACGGCGTCCTGCAAGACGGCCCGGAGCGCCCGCGCCGGCAGCGAGCGCGGCCAGCCCGGCAGCGGGGCCGGCGGCGCGGTGTTCGTGGGTTGCTCCAGCGCCGCGAGCAGATCGCCCACCGTCCGTAGCTCGGCCATCTGCTCGTCGGACAGCGAGCGGCCAAGCTCCTCCTCGAGCAAGACGGCCAGCTCCACCCGCCCCAGCGAGTCCAGGCCCAGATCGAGGTGGAGGTCTGACGCCGGGGCGATCCGGCCAGCCGGCCGACCTGTTGTGCGCGCCAGCAGCCCGATCAGCCGGGCCTCGGGCGTGTCGGCGTCGAGGGCGGTCGGGCCGTGCTGTGGCGGCGCGTGGCGATCCACCAGCGCGGCCAGCACTTCGCCACGCTTCACCTTCAGCGAGGGTGTGCGCGGGAGATCTGGCTCCGGCCAGACGGACCAGCCGCCGATCTGCTGCTGCGGCCCCAGCTGGCCGTTGGCGCGCCTCACGGCAGCCTCGGCGCTCGCCTCGCCGCCAGACGGGTCGGCCGGGATCACGACGGCGTGAACCTCCACGCCACTGCCGCGCGGCCGCCCGACGACGGTGCAGTCGCGCACGGCGGGATCGGCCCGCAGGACCGGCTCGATGTCCTCCGGGAAGACGTTGCGCCCGTCCGACAGGACGATCATGTCCTTCTTGCGGCCCCGCAGTCGCAAGGCGTGCTCGTGCGCCTGCTCGCCGCGCTCTGGGTCTGCCGGCAGGGCGCCTGTCACCCACTCGCCAAGGTCGCCGGTGCGGTACCAGCCGTTCTCAAAGCTGGCGGCGGTGGCGGCAGGATCGCGCCAGTAGCCGGGCGTCACGTTCGGCCCGCGCACCAGCACCTCGCCGTCTGCCGCCAGCCGCAGCTCGACGCCCGGCAATGGCCAGCCGACCGTTCCAGGCTCGCGGTGGTCGTAGCGGTTGGACGCGACAATCGGGGCGCACTCCGTCGCGCCGTAGCCCTGGATCACGCGGACGCCGAGCCGCTCCCAGGCGGCCTGAGTCTCGGGGGTCAACGGTGCGCCACCGCACAGGGCCATCCGGAAGCGTCCGCCGAGCTTCTGGTGAAATGCGCCAAACAGCCGGGGCCGCAGGGCGAACGGCAGACGGGCGGCGGCAGCGTGCATCAGCTCCCAGGCGCGCCGCTTGCCCGCCCGGTCGATCTCCCGCTCGACGCCCCCCAGCAGCAACGACAGGACTTCGGGGACGCAGATCAGGATGCCGATGCCGTGCCGCTGGAAAGCGGCCAGAATCGAGCTGGAGCGGCGGCTGGTGGCGTAGTAGACCGTCGCGCCGGCGTTCAGGGCGGCCAGCAGCCCGGCCGTCTGCTCCATCATGTGTGAGAGCGGCAGCAGTGAGAGGAGTCGCTCCCCGACCTGGATGGAGAGGGCCGCCCGGGCCGCCTGGACGTTCGCCAGGATGTTGGCGTGGGTGAGCATGACGCCCTTGGGCGCGCCGGTGGTCCCGGAGGTGAAGACGACCTCCGCGAGGCCAGAGCTGAGCGTGCCCTCACCCCCTGGAGGGCCCTCCCCCCCCAGCCCCCTCACCCGCGCACAGGGAGAGGGGGCGCAACGCGAGCGTCGGGTGTCTCCCCCACGCCCGCGCACAGGGGGAGGGGGCG